>DASWUP010000052.1:0-5850 GCA_036401635.1 Steroidobacteraceae bacterium | reverse complement strand
CACACTTCCCTGCAGCACGAAACGCTCACGCTCCTGGGCGATGAGAAGCAGGCCGACCGCGTGCGCCAGCAGCACGGCGGCGACCGAGGCAGCCAGGAGCCTGCCGAACAGCGATTGTGGCCACAGGGACACGCGCATGCTGAGCCGCGGCGGTTTAGTCACTCACGACATTGACGCCCACCACATAACCCTCGCCGTAGACGGTTTTGATGATCTGCGGGGCGCGCGCGTCATCCCCGAGAATCTGCCGCAGGCGGCTGACGCGCACGTCGATGCTGCGGTCGAAGGGGTCGGCCTCGCGCCCGCGCAGCAGCTCGGTCAGCTGGGCGCGGCTGAGCACGCGGTTGGCGGATCCGAGCAGCACCGCCAGCAGCCGGTATTCCGCGCCGCTCAGGGCGATCGCCGTGCCGGCGGCGTCGCTGAGGGTGCGGGTGATGGTATCCAGCCGCCAGCCGCCAAAGGAGAAGCCGTGCACGCTCTCGGGGCTCGGGTCGCGCGGCGCGTGCGCCGCGCGGCGCAGGATCGCCTTGATGCGCACCAAGAGCTCGCGCGGGTTGAACGGCTTCGCCAGGTAGTCGTCCGCACCGAGCTCGAGCCCGACGATGCGGTCGACATCCTCGCCGCGCGCGGTGAGCATGATGATCGGCACCTGCGAGCGGCTGCGCAGCTCGCGGCACAAGGACAGGCCGTCCTCCCCCGGCAGCATGAGATCGAGCACCAGCAGGTCGACGTGCGAGCGCTCCAGGGCGCGGCGCATCTCCTTGCCGTCGGCAACCGCGGTGGTGCGGAAATCGTGCTTTTCGAGATATTGGGCGAGCAGGCTGCGAATCTCGCGATCATCGTCGATGATCAACAGGTGTGGACGCTCGTTCATCGTGCCTCGCGTAGCAGTTCACCGGCGAGGATACCGGTTTGCCATAAACGGGTTACGGCCGGTTGTAACCAACTGTTAGGTTAGCTGCGCTACGCTGAATGCAGGGGGCCGGAGTGAAAACGCAGCGTGCGGTCGGCGCTGGTCGCCAACTGCGCTTCCCGCACCGCGAGCTCCTCGAGACGCGCCAGCCACTCTTCGGGGGCAGTGGCGCGCGCAAAGCCGGTATACAGCTCGAAGTGTCGCGCCTCGGAAGTTGCGAGGTCCTGGTACAGCCGCGCGAGCGGCGCCGGCACGCGCGGCGCCAGCAGTTGAAAACGCTCGGCCGAGCGCGCCTCGATCAGCGCGGCGGCGAGCAGCAGATCGAGCTTGCGTCCGGGACCTGCGCTGCGCAGCGCGCCGCGCAACTGATGCGCGTAGCGCCCCGGGCGCTGCCGCGCGAAGCCCACCCCGAGCGCGCTCATGGCTCTTACCACCTGCTCGAAATGCCGCAGCTCCTCGCGCGCCAGGCGCGACAGCGCGAGTGCCAGCGGCCGGTCTTCGGCGTAAGCGAACATCAGGGCGAGCGCGGTCGAGGCGGCTTTCTTCTCGCAGTTCGCGTGATCGAGCAGCAGCTCGGGCAGGCCCCTCAGGGCATCTTCCACCCATGCCGCCGGGGTCGGCGCGCGCAGGATCGACGCGAACGCCGCTGCGCCACCGGCGCGCGCCGGAGCCCTCATGCCTGCGTCCCGCGGGTGAGCCACCGATCGAGCGTCCCCTGCAACGCCTGCGCCGCTTCCTGCGCGCCGGGGAAGCGATCCCCGGGCGCTTTCGCCAGCAGCCGCTCGAGCACCGGTTGCACGGCCGCGAACTGTTGCGGCAGCTGCGGAATCGGTTCCTTGCGGTGCTTGTAGACGATCGCCATGGGGTTGTCGGCGCGGTACGGCTTCTCGCCGGCGAGCATCTCGAACAGGATGACGCCGAGACTGTACAGGTCGCTGCGCGCATCGACCGGCTCTGCGTGACCCTGTTCCGGGCTCATGTAGTGCGGCGTGCCGAAGATGGTGCCGGAGTCGGTCACATCGAGCGTGAGCGCGGCGTCCTTGGACAGGCCGAAGTCGATCAGGGCGATGCTGCCGTCGTCACGCAGCATGATGTTGCCGGGCTTCAGATCCCGATGTAACACCCCGGCGGCGTGAATCGTGGCCAGCGCGCGCGCGATCGCGACAGCCAGGCGCAGCGCGTCGCGCGGTGCGAGCGGTGCGCGCATGCGCCGGCGCAGGTCGCCGAGCGCAAAGTACTCCATCACCAACCAGGCGTGTTCGTCACTGACGCCAAGGTCGTGCAGGCGCACCACGGCCGGGCTGTTGATGCGCTGGGCAATGTCGTACTCCGGCAGGAAACGGCGAAACGCGTCGACCGGCTGCTGCTGCTCGTCCTGGCGGTCGCGCGCGACCTTCAGCGCCACCAGCGTGCCGGCGCGCTCGCTCTCCCCGACGAACAGGTCGGTCATGGGGCCAGCCGCCAATCTGCGGATGCAGCGATAGCCGCGGATAAACGCATCGCCAAAACGCTGGGTCTCGCGTCCGGCGCGGCTGGTGCGCCACACCGCGCGCGCGTACGCCTGGCGCCGCTCGGCCGCGGCAAGCACCTGCGCAAACGTGTCGCAGTCGAGCTCCTCCTCACTCAAGGTATACGCGCCCAGCGCCACGGCATCCCGTGCCGCGGACTGGTCCGCGCCGCACAGCAGCACGAGCGGGGCAAATCCTGCGCGGCTGGCGAGCTCGCGCACCCAGCTGAGACCGCGGCCGCCGGGCCAGGTGTCCGCCAGAAGCACCGCGTCGAACCCCTGGGCCAGGAACTCCGGTGCGAGTGCGCCCTGCGAGACGGGGTTGTGTACGATGAGCTGCGCCTGCGGCCGCCACGAGGCGAGCCGCTGCTGGATGTGCGCGCAACGGCGCGCGTCTTCCTCGATCAGCAGCAATCGCATCGGGTGGAATTACAGCACGCGCGAGCGCGTGCCGCCATGACGGTCCAGCAGGTCGCGCGCGGCGGCGGCCGGCAGCTTAAGTCCAATCACCAGGTCCCCGACGTTGGTTCCGGTCGGACCGGTGTGCACCAGATCACCACTCGCGGCGAGCGCGCGCGCGGAGTCCGCCTGTTGCAGGCAGCGCTCGGCGTCAAGCTCCGCGAGCGTGAGGCGCGCGCAGGTGTCGGAGTCAATCAAGGCGCCGGCGTCCTCGGTGACGCCGTCGATGCCGTCGGTGCCGGCCGCGAGCAGCATCAGGTCCGCATGGCCGGCGATGAGGCGCGCCGCGGCCAGCGCCAGATGCTGGTTGCGCCCGCCACGACCGGGGTGCGAGGGCAGCGGTACGGTGGATTCGCCGCCCCAGACGCACAGCTGCGCGCTCGCGAGGCACAGTTCGTGCGCGAAGCGCGCCGCCAGGCGCGCGGCGCTGCCGTCGAAGCGGCGCGCCGGCGCGTGCACGCTGAGGCCGAGCTCGGCCGCCGCCGCTGCAACCGCCGCCACGGCGTGATCGACCGAGGCCACCACCTGGCGATCGACCTGATCGGCACCGCCCTCTGCAGGCCCCATGAGGCCCGAGCCGATTACGCGCGGATCATCCTGCGGCACGTCCGACACGAACAAGGCGCGCGCCGGCCGGCCGTGCAACCGCGCCGCGAGCCGCCCGCCCTTGAGGCGCGACAGCCCCGCCCGCCGCCTGTTGAGTTCTTCGATCGCGATCCCTTGCGCGAACGCCTGCCGCGTAAGCTCCTCGAGGTCGTGCAGCGTGGCGCCCGCCACGAGCACCTCTACCAGGCTCGAGGCGCCGCCGGAGATGAGAAACAGGGGTTGCGCCTGTGGCGGCACTGCGTCCACCCAGGCCAGCAGGCGCTCGCCGGCGGCGAGCGAGCGTTCATCGGGTATCGGGTGAGCGCTGAGCAGCACCTCCAGCGTGGCGCACGCACCGAGTTGCCCTGCAGCGGGCGCGTCACGCGTGATCACCAGCGTGCGCTCGATGGCGGCGCCGAGCGCATCGTGCGCGCCCAGCGCCATGGAGCCGGCGGCTTTGCCGATCGCAGCCAGCCATACGCGCGCAGGCGCAGGGTTTAGGGTCGCGAGCGCCTCGCGCACGCAGCGACGGCCGTCGACGCGCTGCAGGCCCGCCTGCAGCAGGCCAAGCAGCAACTCGCGGCGCGGGTCGGGGGCGTCCGCCAGTTCAGCTCCCGCGCACCACTTTGAGCTTGGCGCGGCGCTCGCGGCGCGCGTGCTTCGCCGCATCCGAGCGCTGCAGCTGCAGTCGCTCGAGATATTCCGGGGTGATGTCGCCGGTGACGTATTCACCCGAGAAGCACGAGGTGTCGAACTCCTGGATGCGCGCATCTTCGTGCTTACACGCGGCGATCAGGTCCTCGAGTTCCTGGTAGACGAGCCAGTCCGCGCCGATGAGGCGCGCCACTTCCTCCACGGTGCGGCCGCTGGCGACCAGCTCGCTCACCGCCGGCATGTCGATGCCGTAGACGTTCGGGAAACGTACCGGCGGCGCGGCCGAGGCGAAGTAAACCTTGGCGGCACCCGCCTCGCGCGCCAGTTCGATGATCTGCGCCGAGGTCGTGCCGCGCACGATGGAATCATCGATCAGCAGCACCGTCTTGCCACGGAACTCCAGATCGATGGCGTTCAGCTTGCGGCGCACCGAGCGCTCGCGCTGCTCCTGCCCGGGCATGATGAAGGTGCGGCCGATGTAGCGGTTCTTGGTGAAGCCCTCGCGATACTTGACCCCGAGGCGCTGCGCGAGTTGCAGCGCGCTGGTGCGGCTCGTGTCCGGGATCGGAATGACGACGTCGATGTCGTGAGCCGGGCGCTCGCGCAGGATCTTGTCCGCGAGCCGATCCCCCATGCGCATGCGCGCGCGATACACCGAGATGTTGTCGATTTTGGAGTCGGGACGCGCGAAATACACGTACTCGAAGATGCACGGCGTGTGCCGTAGCGTCGCGACGCACTGCTGGGTATGGAGCCTGCCCTGCTCATCGATGAACATCGCCTCCCCGGGCGCCACGTCGCGCACCAGGCGAAACGACAGGCTGTCGAGCGCCACGCTCTCGGAAGCCAGCATCCACTCGGTGCCGCGCGGCGTGCGGCGCTCACCGAGCACCAGCGGGCGGATACCGTTCGGGTCGCGAAAGCCGAGTATGCCGTGGCCGATGATCATCGCCACCACGGCATAGCCGCCGCGGCAGCGGCGGTACACGGCGTTGAGCGCGGCGAACACGTCCGCGGGCGTGATGCGCGCCGCCCCGACCCGCTGCAGCTCGGAGGCGAACACGTTCAGGAGTACTTCCGAGTCGGAGGTGGTGTTGAGGTGGCGCCGGTCCTCGCGGATCAGGATCTCGGCGAGTTCCGTCGCGTTGGTGAGATTACCGTTGTGTCCAAGACAAATGCCGTAGGGCGCGTTGACGTAGAACGGCTGCGCCTCGGAGGCGCTGTCGCAGCCCGCCGTCGGGTAGCGCACGTGACCGATGCCGGCGTTGCCTTTGAGCTCGAGCATGTGATGTTGCTGGAACACATCGCGCACCAGGCCGCTGCCCTTGCGCACGTACAGCTCCCCGTCGCCGGAAGTGGCGATGCCGGCCGCGTCCTGGCCGCGGTGCTGCAGCACGGTCAACGCGTCATACAGACGCTGATTGACCGCGCTGGTACCGACGATGCCGACAATGCCGCACATGTCTGCCGCCTCAACTCCTCACACCCGAACGTCGCCCGCGTGCGGCACGCGCTCCTCGCCCACCAGCGCCCGCAGCCCGTTCGCGATGGACTCCCCGTAGGGAACGAGCATCGAATGCCGCCACCAGTGCTCCTCCTGCAGGCGCAGCAGCTGGCCGAGAATGACGAACACGCCCAGCAGCACGAAGCCGCGCAGCACGCCAAAGGCGAAGCCGAGCAGCCGGTCCATGCCGCTGAAAATCGACAGCCGCACGAAGTGCCCGAGCGCCGC
>DASWUP010000051.1:0-2129 GCA_036401635.1 Steroidobacteraceae bacterium | reverse complement strand
GGCCGGCCATCGCGGTGCCGTGGCGCAGCAGCGGTGCCGCAGGCGCGCGCGTCGCGAGGAAGGAGTGCGTGCGCACGATCCGGCCCTGCAGATCGGGATGCTGCGCATCGACGCCGGTGTCGATGAGGGCGACGCGAACGCCCGCGCCCTGGGTGCGCTCGTGGGCACGGGCGATGCCGAGCGTCAGCAGATTGGTCTGCAGGTCGTACAGCGGATCGTTATAAGGAGCGCCCGCCGCGGGCGCATCGGTGAGGGTATGAAATTCCTGCAGGGGTTGCGCGAGCACGACGCGCGCATCCTTGGACAGCGCGGCGAGCACCTCGGGGACCGGCCGGCCGTCGGTGATCTCGTACACCACGCAGTGCATCGACAGCGCCTTGATCGGCCAGCTTGCCACCTGCCGCAGCGAGTACGCGGCCGCGACCCGGCGGGCCTGCTGCTGCGCGCTCTGCGCTACGCGGTAGCCGTCGCCGCTGTAGTAGCTGCCCGTGGTGCCGGCGGGACCGGGAGTCGTGTGCGGCTGGTTCGCGAACGCCACTACGATTCGCGGCGGCTGCACCGGGGGCGCGGCAGCAGGCGGCGCGGCGAGCGCCGCGCCAACCAGGAGCGCAAGGGCCACAGCGCCGGCGCGCTTGAAGGGGCGCATCACGGTCCCCGGGTGCGCCGTCCCTGCGCGCCCTCGGGCCCAGCGCCCTCCGTCAGCGGCTGAACCCAGCGCACGCGCGCATCGGTGCGCAGACGCGCCGCGAGCGCCTGCATTTCGTGCGATGTGGGGCTGACGGGCGCGATGCCGAAGACTCCAGTCGTTCCCGGGCCCTCCACCACGCGCGCGCCGGCCGAGCGCAGCAGGTCCTCCATCTCCCCGATCGGCAGCGAGCGGTCGAAGGCAACGTGCAGCACGCCGGGGGTGGCGGGGACGTCAACGCTATAGGTGTGGTAGCTAGGCTGCGACCAGCGGTACGCGGTGGTTGCGAGAGCGGCGACTCCGATTGCCAGCACCAGGCTCGCGGCCCAGGCCAGTCCCGGCGGCCGCCACGCGGCAGCGAGCGCCGACGGAGCGCTCCTGCGGGTAGCGGTGCGCACTTCCCTCGGCGCAGCGAGCGCATGGCCGTCGATGCGGGCCATCAGCTTGCGCAACGACGGTCCGGGCGCGTAGGTCACGCGGTCCGGTTCGGTCAACAGCTGGCACATGAGGCGTTGCCGCTCGAGCTCTCGCGTGCAGGCCGCACACTCGCGCAGGTGCTCTTCCACGCCGGCGCGCTCGGCGTGCGACAGCCGCCCATTTGCGAGCCACGGCAACAGCAGCCAGGACTCTTCGTGAGGGGAGGCGCGGCTTGGCATCATGACCGGTGAGGCTCCTGCGCGGCGCGCGCGCTGCGCACGACTGCCCCCGCGGGTGCACTCGCCGGGTAGCCGGCAAGCTGCGGCAGCAGCTTCTGCAGTTTCGCGCGTGCGTGAAACAATCGTGTCTTCACCGTATTCACCGGACAACCCATGATGGTTGCGATCTCTTCGCAGGAATATCCCAGCTCATAGCACAGCTCCACGCCGAGCCGCTGCTCGACCGGCAGCTGCGCGAGCGCCTGCTCCAGCCAGTCGCGCAGCTCTTCGGTCCGGGCCGGCTCTTCGCTGGTGAGTGGCAGCGACTCGGCGTCCAGGTTCTGCTCGCCCCGGCGTGCGGAGGAACGCAGCGCGTTACGCGCCTTGCGGTAGGCAATACCCAGAATCCATGTCGAAGGCTGCGAGTCGCCGCGAAAGTCGCGCGCCTTGCGCCACACCACCCAGAAGGTGTCGTTGATGACCTCTTCGGCGATGTCGTAGCGGTGCGTGAGGCGCGTCAGGAAGCGCGCCATGCGGCGGTGGTACAGGTTATAGAGCTCTTCAAACGCCTTGCGGTCGCCCGCGGCAATGCGCGCCATGAGGTCCACCTCACGCGCCACCGAGGCTGCCCCGCGGTATGTCGGTTCTACCATGCCCGTGTCGTTGTGTCCGGTACCGTTCAATCCGCGCCCTTTACTGCGGTAAGTGGCTCGCCAGGCTGCCGGGGTTCAAAGACCCATCGGGCGACTATCCGCCGTGCTGCGTGTGCGGTCAAAAGTGCCAGCTCACGGTGCCGGCCACGCGGCGGT
>DASWUP010000050.1:0-1674 GCA_036401635.1 Steroidobacteraceae bacterium | reverse complement strand
CCGCGCAGCACCGCCACCTCCATGGGCGGGTAGTGCGCCGCCAGGAGCTTCAGCAACGCATCCATGCCCGAGAACGCGGCGACCGCCGCGATCATGAATGCGATCGCGCGCAGCCTGCGGTCGCGCACCGGTCAGCTCGCCGGGTCCGCCTCCGCGCGCTTGCCGGAGGCCTTGATCGGACGGTAGCTGGTGCCGAGCAGCCGCGCCGGCAGCGGGAATGCACTCGCCAGCGAGACCAGTAGCGAGGAGGCGTAGGGCACGGACTGAACCAGCAGTACCACGATCCACGCCAGGCGGTCGGGACCCCACGCGAAGCGGTCCTGGCCTTCGGTCGGCGCGAAGTGCGCAACCGCCCACGCCGACAGCATGAGGCCCGCCATCATCAAGGTCTCTTCGCGAGCGGCAGCCAGCGCGTGCCGCAGGCCCGAGGCGCTGCCTCGCTTGGGCGTGCGGAAAAACGGCTCGCCGCGGGTGACCAGGCCCTTCACCGCCGCCTTGCCGATGGTGTGGGTGAGGGCAAGACCTGCGATCGCGGCGGCGAGGGTCTGGCGCACGTTGGCCCCGACGCGCACCTGGTACAGGTGCACGAGCTTGGCGAGCTTGAACGTGAACAGCGACAACGGCAGGACCGAATACACCAGCAGTGGCGGCTCGATCTGGTGCGGCGCCCACACCATGGCCACCGACCAGCCGAGCGCCGCCAGGTTGAACAGCAGGTTGCAGCCGTCGGCCACCCACGGCAGCCAGCCGGCGACGAAGTGATAGCGCTGCCCGGCGGACAGCGGGCCGCCCTCCGTGAACAGCGCGCGCGCGTGTGCCTTCAGGATCTGCATGGCGCCGTACGCCCAGCGGAAGCGCTGCTTCTTGAAGTCGATGAACGTGTCGGGCATCAGGCCGCGGCCATAGCACAGCGGCAGGTAGCTCGCATCAAAACTGGCCTCGAAAATGCGCAGGCCGAGTTCCGCGTCCTCGGTGATGCACCACTCGGCCCAGCCGCCGCAGCTCACCAGCTGCGCGCGCCGCACCATGGTCATGGTGCCGTGCTGAATGATGGCGTTGCGCTCGTTGCGCGTGATCATGCCGATGTGGAAAAAGCCGCGGTACTCAGCGTAGCACATGGCCTTGAAGGCGCTCATGCCCGCATCGCGGTAGTCCTGCGGTGCCTGCACGATGGCGATGCGCCGATCGTGGAATCCCGGCGTCAGATCGCGCAGCCAGCGCGCATCGACCAGATAGTCGCTGTCGATGACGGCGACGATCTCCGCGTCCGGCGCGGTGCGCTCGAGCGCGTAGTTGAGCGCTCCCGCCTTGAAGCCCGCGAGCGGCGCGACATGGAAGAAGCGGAACTGCGCGCCGAGCTGTGCGCAGTGCGCCTCGACCGGCCGCCAGACGTTCTCGTCGCGTGTGTTGTTGTCGATGACCAGTACTTCGAAGTCGGAGTAGTCGAGGCGCGCCAGCGCATCGAGCGTCTCGATGAGCATCGCCGGCGGCTCGTTGTAGGCCGGTACGTGGATCGACACCTTCGGCGGCCGCTCGCCGTGGCTGAGCACCGGCGCTCCGAGCCGGCGCCGGTACGCCACCCAGTGCGCTTCGGCCCACTCGTGCGCCTCGGCCAGCAGCACCAGCATGACGCCCAGCATCCCCAACAGCAGCAGTACGCCAGCCATGACACTC
>DASWUP010000049.1:0-10047 GCA_036401635.1 Steroidobacteraceae bacterium | reverse complement strand
GAGATTCCGGTGTTCCAGAAGTTTCCGCTGCCCGAATGGGGGTGGAAGACGCGCGTTACCGAATACCTGAAGCTCTTTCACCCCGATCTCTACGTGAGCCTGAAAGCCTTGCGATCCGGGCGGCACCCGTCTCGGCATCTGCGCCACTAGCGCTGCTTGAATTCCTCGGGCGTCAGCTGGTGGCGCGCCAGCAGCTTGTAGAAATCGGTGCGGTTACGGCGCGCAAGCCGCGCCGCCTGGCTCACGTTCCCACCCGTGATCTGCAGGATCTGCGACAGGTAGCTCCTGGTGAACTCATCGCGCGCCTCATCGAAGGAGGGCAGACGCCCGGGGGTGCCGCCGAGTGACTGCTGCACCAGCTCCACAGGAATGATCGGTGTCTGCGACAGCGCCACGTTCTGGCGCACCACATTCTGCAGCTGGCGGATGTTGCCCGGCCAGTCCGCGGTGGCGAGCAGCTCCACCGCCTCGGGTGCGTAGATCTTGCGCACGCCGCTTTCCTTGGCGATCTGCGCGAGGAAGTGCGCCACCAGCAGCGGGATGTCCTCGCGGCGGCGGTTGAGCGAGGGCATCTCGATGTGCACCACGTTCAGGCGATAATACAGATCCTCACGGAACTGTCCCGCGGCCATCAGCTGCTGCAGGTCGCGGTGCGTGGAAGAGATCACGCGCACGTTCACCGGGATGGCATCGGTGCTGCCCACCGGGCGGATGACGTTCTCCTGCAGCACGCGCAACAGCTTCACCTGCAGTCGCATCGGCATGTCGCCGATCTCATCGAGCATCAGCGTGCCGCCGTCGGCCGCCATGAAGAGGCCCCGATGCGCGCGCGTGGCGCCGGTGAAGGAGCCCTTCTCATGGCCGAACAGTTCCGATTCCAGCAGATCCTCCGCCATGGCGCTGCAATTGATGGCGACGAACGCCTTGTTGCGGCGCGGGCTGCCCCGATGGATGGCGCGCGCCAGGAGCTCCTTGCCGGTACCGCTCTCACCGGTGATCAGCACGCGCGCATCGGTTCCCGCCACCATGTGCGCCTGCGCGAGCTTCTCCTCCATGCTGGCGCTGCGCGTGATGATCTCCGCGCGCCAGTCCTCATCCGAGGTGCCGAATCCGGAGATGCGCAGCGCCTTCTGCACCTGGTCGAGGAGCTCCTGCTTGTCGACCGGCTTGGTGAGAAAGCCGAACGCGCCCATCTGTGTCGCCTGCACCGCATCCGGAATGGTGCCGTGGGCGGTGAGGATGAAGACCTTCAGTCCCGGCCAGCGGTTCTGCAACTCCTTGAGCAGCCCGATACCGTCCATCTGGTCCATGCGCAGATCCGTGACGACCAGATCGGGGCGGAAACGGCTCGAGGCGGACAGCGCCTGCGCGGCGCTCTCGACCGCTTCGACGTCGTAACTCTCCGCGCGCAGGCGGATGGTCAGCAGCCGCAGCAGCCCCGGGTCATCGTCGACCAGGAGGATGCGGGCTTTGCGTTTGGCGGTCTGATTCAAGATCGAGTCCTTGTTGCTCACGGTAATCATCGTCCCGTGCTCCCGGGTTTGCGCTCGTTCAGCGAGCGCTCGATGTTGGCAATGGCGTCGAGTTTGGCGCGCGCCTCCTCGAGCTCCCTGCGCAGGCGGGAATTCTCGTCCATCTCGGTCTGCAAACGGTGGGTGGCGTTCGCCACGCGCTGTTGATCGGCCCGCACTGCCTCACTCTGCAGCCTGCGGTTTTCTGCCTCGAGCGTCAAATGGTCGTCAATTTGCGAAAGTTCCAGAAAAGCGAGCGCGCGCTCGCCGGGCAACAGCATTTCCGGGTTCGCCATCAGCTCGCGCAGCAGCCCCTGGGCCTTGGTGAGGTCGGTGGCAGGGTGACCTGGAGTGCCGAGAATCAGCGCCAGTTTCAGCTCGCGGCTGGGCGTCGGCGCGGTGTCGTAGTCACGCTGTGCGCTGGCGACGATCTCCGCCTGCTCGGCGGGGCGACCCTGCACCAGCCTTTGCAGCAGCTGCAGGTAGTCGCCCAACAGGGTCGAGGCCGCCGTGGCCGAGTTCACCACCGGAGCGGGCGCCACCGCGCGCTGCCCGGGGCCCGCGGTGCAGCCGCAGGCGACGAGCACCGCCAGGCCCCCACCGAGGGCGCGAGTCGCTTCAGGCGGCATGGGCGTGCGCCTTCGGTTCGCGCGTGGCGGGGCGATCCCCGCTCGTGGCCCTGATCGGCATGGTGATGCGGAAATGCGCACCGGGAAACTCGCCATCGACGATCTGCACCGTGCCGCCGTGCGCGGCCACGAATTCCAGCACCACGGAAAGGCCGATCCCGGTGCCCTTGACCGCCGTGCTCCGGGCCGCGCGACCGGTATAGAAGGCTTCGAACACATGGCGGCGCTCATCCAGTGGGATACCCGGGCCGGAGTCGGCCACGTCGAGCACCACCTGCGGACCTGCGGCCCGGGCCTGCAGGTGGATGGTGCCTCCCTTGGGCGAGTACTTGACGGCGTTCGACACCAGGTTCTCTAGGATGAGGCGGATCTTGCCGCGATCGGCGACCAGGGTCACGTCCTCGACGCGTACATCGAGGCGCACTCGTTGCGACAGCAGCGTGAGCTGCTGGTTCTCGAGCACCTGCTTCACCAGCGGGCGCAGGCGAAACTCGGTGGCTTCAAGCCCGACGCTGGAAGTCTGCCAGGCGCTGAAGGACAACAGGTTCTCAATCATGCGCTGCAGCTTGATGCCGTTCTCGCGCAGGATCGCGGCAACTTCGCGCTGGTTGGAATCGAGCTCGCCCACCGCCCCGTCCATCAGCAGCTCCGTGCCCTCGCGTATGTTGGCAAGTGGCGTCTTGAGCTCGTGCGACATGTGCCGCAGGAAGCGGTTGCGCTCGTGTGCGAGCTCGAGCAGCCGCTGGCGCAGCCACTCGAGCTGCCCGCCCAGGCGCTCCAGATCATGCGGGCCGGCAACCGCGATCGCGTTGGTGAACGTGCCCTGGCCGAGCTCGCTGATGGCGCGGTCAAGTTGGCGCAGCGGCCGGCCGACGCCCAGCGTGAACACGAACACCGCGATGACGGCGAGCGGCAGCAGGGGCGCCGCCTGCCACAGCAAGCGCATGCGCGCCTGCTGGGTCTTCTCTTCCAGCGAGGCTACTTCCGCGTCCACCTGAGCGTTGCTCTGCTGTGCGATGCGGTCCACCAGGGCGGACAGCTGCGTGAAACGGCTGTACAGGTCCGAGGCCGCCGCGGCGCTGGTGCCGGCGGGAGTTCTCATGACCGTGAAGCGGATGCTCTGCTGCAACACTCCGAGCTCCTCGAGCGTCCGGCGCGCATCGCTGGTGGCCTGACGGTGCAGCTGCTCGCGCGTGGCACTCAGACTTTCGTCCTGCGTGCGGTACAGCTCGAGCAGGTTCGGTTTCCCGAGCACGTCGTACAGGCGCGCGGTGCGCTCGAGCGAGGCAATCTGCCCGAACAGCTTCTGGCTGGCGCGCGCGCCGGCGACGCCCTGAACGACGATTTTTTGCCCGGTGTCCGCCAGATCACGGATCTGCAGCACGGCGGTCAGAATGGCGATCAGGAGCGGCACGGCGATCAATGCCAGGCCGACGAGCATCAGTCCACTCAATGACTTGGGCCGCCCCCATCGCATGGGAGATTATTCTACCGGGCGTACTGCCAACGCGTCTGAGATTGCAGACGCGGCACTTATGGGGGGCGCGTTACCAGGGGTCGCGCAGCAGCCGTTCTTCCCAGGCGAGTGCGCTGCGCACGATCGTGTCCAGATCGTCAAGCCGTGGTTGCCAGCCGAGCTCGGCCCGGATGCGGTCGGCGCGCGCTACCAGCGCCGGGGGATCTCCGGGGCGGCGCGGTTCCTCGTGAACCTGCAGACGCTTGCCCGACACCCGTTCGACGCTCTCGAGAACCTGCCGCACGCTGTAGCCGTGGCCGTAGCCGACGTTCAGGGTCGTGGAAGCGCCCCCGCCACGCAGGTAGCTCAAGGCATCCACGTGGGCCGAGGCCAGGTCCTCGACGTGGATGTAGTCGCGCACGCCGGTGCCGTCGGGGGTGGGATAGTCGGTGCCGAAAATCGCGACCTGCGCTCGCTTGCCCACGGCAGCCTCGCAGGCGACCTTGATCAGCAGCGTCGCATCCGGGGTCGCCTGGCCGATGCGGCCGCCGCGGTCTGCGCCTGCCACGTTGAAGTAACGTAACGCCGCATAGCGCAGCGCTGCGGCGTGCGCCACACCCGCGAGCATCCATTCCGCCATGAGCTTGGAGGTGCCGTAGGGATTGATGGGGGCCGTCGGGGTGCTCTCTGCGGCGAAGCCCTCGGCCGGCACGCCGTAGACCGCGGCGGTGGAGGAAAACACGAAGTGCCGCACCTGGGCCTCGAGGCAGCACTCGAGCAGCGCGCGGGTCGAACAGGTGTTGTTGCCGTAGTACTTGAGCGGCTCGCTCACCGACTCCGGTACGATGGTGGAGGCGGCGAAATGCATCACCGTGTCCACGCCGTGCGCCTTGAGCACGCCGCGTACGGTGTCGCGGTTGCCGACCTCACCGACCACCAGCGGCGCATCGAGCACCGCCTGGCGAAAGCCGCGCGACAGGTCATCCAGGATCACCACCCGCTCGCCGCGCGCGCGCAATTGCAGGGCCACGTGGCTGCCGATGTAGCCCGCACCGCCGGTGACTAATATGCTGCCGTGCTTCATGAGGCAGCGATGATAAACAAAAGCCGCGACAGCGACCTACAGCCTTTCTCCGGGCTCACGCCCGAAGTGGTGCTCGATGCCGCCGCAGCCTTTGGGCTGGCGCCCGACGGGCGCCTGTTCGCCCTCAACAGCTACGAGAACCGCGTCTACCAACTCGGCGCTGGCGAGACTCAGCTGGTGCTCAAGTTCTACCGGCCGCAGCGCTGGAGCGATGCGCAGATCGCCGAAGAGCACGAGCTTACCGCAGAGCTTGCGGCGGCCGAGCTCGCCGTCGCCGCACCGCTGGTGATCGGCGGAGAAACGCTGTTCCGCTACCGCGACTTTCGCTTTGCGGCCTTTCCATGGATGCGCGGGCGTGCACCCGAGCTCGATGCGCCCGAGGCCCGTCAGATCTTCGGCCGTAGCGTTGCGCGCATGCACCAGATCGGCGCCGTGCGCGGCTTCCTGGTGCGGCCCCGCATAGGCGTGCAGCGACTCGGCTGGGACGCCCGCGCGCAGGTGCTCGCGAGCGAGCTGCTGCCCGATGCGCTGCGCGAGCGCTATTCCACGGTCAGCGGCGCGCTGCTCGAGCGCGTGAGCGAGGAGTTTGCCGCCGCAGCGGGCACGCGCGAGATCCGTATTCACGGCGACTGCCACCTGGGGAATCTTCTGTGGAACGAGCACGGCCCGGTGTTCGTGGACCTGGATGACTGCGCCACGGGGGTGCGCGTGCAGGACCTGTGGATGATGCTCTCGGGTCCGCCCGCCGAGCAGCAGCGCGAGTGGGGTGAGCTGCTGGAGGGGTATCGGCAGGTCGCGGACTTCGACTTCAGCGAAGTGCGCCTGATCGAGCCGTTGCGCAGCTTACGCATGCTGCACCATGCCGCCTGGGTGGCGCACCGCTGGAACGATCCGGCATTTCCGCGCGCCTTTCCCTGGGCCGCCGAGCAGCGCTACTGGGAGGGGTACCTGCAGGATCTGCTGGAGCAGATATCCGCCATCGATGAGCCCCCGCTCCTGCGCTTCTGAGCGGCAAGTGCCGACTGCGCGGGTGTGCGGGGGCGCGAAGACGCGCTATTGTCCCCGGCGGGCTCGCACCGGAGGCCAGAGGGCCTCAAGCTAACGCACGCAGCTATGCCGATATTGACAAGAAATGCTGTGTTCAAGGCGGGACCGGCGCTCGCCGCCACCGTGATCCTTTTTGGCTGCGGCTCGGGCGAGACCCCCGGCGTCGCGGGCGCCCCCGCGAAGCCTGGCCCGGCAACGCCCCGCAAGCCGCAGCCGGGCGAGCTCGTTTCGCCCTACATGGTGAGCGCGGTGAGCAGCGCCCGCACGGGGTCAGCCACCGTGCAACTGAAATTCGAGCTGCGTGGACGACCGGGTGTCGCCCAGCCGCTCGACATCGACGTCGTGATCCTGCCTGCGTCTGTGAATCTGGACCGCCTCTACGGCAAGGTCGAAGTCGGGGACGGCCTGGAGCTCAGCGAGGGGGCGCAGATCGTCCCGACGGAGCGCCCCGCGGAAGGCATGCCCATCCGGCACAGCATCAAGGTCCTGCCCAAGAGGGACGGCATATTCACCATCAGCGCGGTGGTGAGCATGGAGGCTGCCGGCCAGTCCTCGAGCCAGACCTTCACCATACCCGTCATCGTCGGGGCGGGTCTGCCGGAGGTGCCCGCCAAGCCTGCCACCACCGCGGGGACGGCCAAGCCTGCCGCCTAGCTCGACAGCCATCCGTACCTGCGCCGACATGCGACGGAACCGCGAGGGGCTTCACGGGGAAGTCACCGAGGGGCCCGTATGATCGTCCTTGGACCCCGTTTTTCACGTTATGTCAAATACCAAGACCCTGGGGACGCTCGCCGATTCGCCGGACACTGAAACCTATCCCGATCTGCACCCACAGTTGCGCGCGCAACTGCGTGAGCTGCGGCTGCGCAGCGGCAACGCGACGCCCGATCTCGCCCTGCTGCTGGATCTGATCAACGAGCACTATCACACCAGCGAGAGCGAGCGGCGCGGCATAGTCGAGTCGATGCGCCTCATGGCCGATGAAGCGCGCGCGATCGCGCACGAGGCGCGCGAGCAGAGCACCGAGCACCTGCAGGTCATCCTCGATCACATCAAGGACGTGGTGCTCGTGGTCGATGAGGAGGGTGTGATCCGCACCTTCAATCCCACCGGCGAGCGCGTGTTCGGCTGCGCGGAAGCCGAGATCCTCGGTGAGCGCGTCGACGTGTTGATCCCGGAGATCACCATCGCCACCGGCGAGACGGTTCCGGAGGCGCTGCAGCGCCTGGCTGCAAGCTCGGGCGACACCGCGCTCGATCTCGCCGCGCGCGAGCTGTGGGCGCGGCGCAAGGACGGTGAGCGTTTTCCGGCCGAGATCGCGGTCAGCAAAGCCCCGCTGATGCGGCGCGAGATGTTCGTGCTGTGCCTGCGCGATGTCAGTGAGCGGCGCGAGTCCGAGGCCGCCATGCGTGAGAGCGCGGCGCGCTACCGGCTGCTGGTCGATCACGCACCCGAGGCGATCGTGGTCCTGGACGCCGATACCGGGTGCTTCATGGACGCGAACGATAAGGCGCAGAAGCTCTTTGGCCTCGATCGCGCGCGCTTGCTGCAAGTGGGACCGGTGACCTTGAGTCCGCCGCAACAACCCGATGGCGGTGCATCCGAGGAGCGCGCGCGCGCGTATGTGCAGCAGGCGCTCGATGGCAACACTCCGGTGTTTGAGTGGGCGCACTGCGATGCCGCGGGCCGCGAGATCATCTGCGAGGTGCGCCTGGCGCGCCTGCCGAGCGGCAACCGCCGCTTGGTGCGCGGCAGCATCGCCGACATCTCCGAGCGCAAGCGCAGCGAGCGCATGGCGGATGCCGAGCACAAGGTGTTCGAACAGGTGACGCGCAACGCCCCGCTCCCCGAGGTGCTCGCGTCGATCACCCGCTTCGTCGAGTCGGCCGCTACGGGGACGCTGTGTTCGGTGAGCGTGCTCACCGAGGATGGCCATGCCTTCGCCTGTATGGTCGCGCCGCAGTTTCCGGAGGCGCTGCGCGTGGCGCTCGAGCGCTCGAGTGTCGAGATCCGCAACGGCTCCTGTGCCGCCGCCGTGTATCTGAGCCGCCAGGTACTGGTAGCGGACCTCGCCAAGGACCCCTTCTGGCTCGAGCGGCGCGAGCCGGCGCTCGCCGCGGGTCTGCGCGCGGCCTGGTCGACGCCGATCCAGGCAGCCGGGGGCAAGGTGCTGGGCTCACTCGGGGTGTACCGCCGCGCGCCTGGACTGCCCACGCCGGCGGAGTCGCAGATCATGGCGCGCGCCGCGCAGCTTGCGGGGATCGCGATCGAGCGGCGCCTTGCGGAAGAAGCGCTGCGCAGCAGCGAGGCAAAGTTCCGCGGTCTGTTCGAGAGCATCGCCGAGGGCGTCTATCAGAGCGGGCGCGACGGCAGGCTGCTGTCGGTCAATCCGGCGTTCGTCGCCATGCTCGGCTACCGCAGCGCCGAGGAACTGTACGCACTGCCGAGCGCGGCGGCGCTCTACTGGAATCCCGCCGATCGTGCCGAGTTCACCCGCCGCGTCGAGTCGGAAGGGGAGATCCGGGATGCGGAGTTTCTCATGCGCCGGCGCGACGGCCAGCAGCTGGTTATCCTGGAGAACGCGCGCCTGATGCGTGATGGCACCGGACGCGTCCTCGGCTACGAGGGCACGATCGCCAACATCACCGAGCGCAAGCGCGCCGAACAGGCCATCTTCGCCGAGAAGGAGCGCGCGCAGGTGACCCTGCAGTCGATCGGCGATGCGGTGATCAGCACCGACGCCGAAGGCCGTATCGAGTACATCAACCCGGTTGCCGAGACCCTGACGGCGTGGAGTCTCGCGGAAGCGCGCGGCCAACCGATCGGTGCGGTGCTGAAGCTCGTGAACGAGCTCAGCCGCGAGCCCATCGAGAACTCCCTCACCGGTGCGCTCGGCCGCGCCGAGAGCGCCGTCCCGACCGATCACTCGGTACTGATCACGCGCGCCGGTAACGAGGTGGCCATCCAGGAATCCGCCGCCCCGATCTGCGACCGCCAGGGCAGGGTGATGGGTGCGGTGGTGGTGTTCCACGACGTCACCAAGGAGCGGCGCCTGAAGCGCGCACTCGCCTGGCAGGCGAGTCACGATGCGCTCACCGGACTCATCAACCGGCGCGAATTCGACAATCGCCTGCACGCGGCGCTGCTGTCCGCGCAGCGCGGCGAAGGCTCGTACGCGCTGCTGTACATCGATCTTGACCAGTTCAAGCTGGTCAACGACACCTGCGGGCACCAGGCGGGCGACCGGCTGCTGCGCGATGTGACCGGATTGCTGCAGACCCGGGTGCGGGCCTCGGACACCATCGCGCGCCTCGGCGGCGATGAATTCGGGGTGTTGCTAGAGGGCTGCACGCTCGAGCAGGCGACGCGCATCGCCCACGCCGCACGCCAGGCGATCCGCGACTTTCGCTTCGTGTGGGGCGCGAACACGCTGTCGGTGGGGGCGAGCATCGGTATCGTGCAGATCCGCGCCGAGACCGAGAACGTCACCAATGTCATGAGCGCCGCCGACATCGCCTGCTACGCGGCCAAGGATGCCGGCCGCAACCGCATTCACGTCTACGAGGCGGATGGGGTCTCGGACCGGCACCGCGAGATGCAGTGGGTGGCGCGCGTCACACGCGCCGCCGAGGACAACCGCCTGGAGCTGTTCTTCCAGCCGATCGTGTCACTCACCGCGCACGGCGGACGCGGCTTTCACGAGCTCACCGTGCGCCTGCGCGACGATGACGGTGAGCTGGTGCCGCCGTCCGAGTTCATCCCGGCCGCAGAGCGCTACAACGTCATGTCGGTGCTCGATCGCTGGGTCGTGGGACGGGCGATCGAGCTGCTGAGAGAGCGCCTGCGCCGCGGCCAGCCCTTGCCGCTCCTGGCGGTGAACCTCTCGGGCACCTCGCTCAACGAGCAGTCGTTCGTGGATTTTGTCCTGCACAGTGTCGGAGAGCCGGAGATCGCCGGCGCGCTGTGCTTCGAGATCACCGAGACCGCCGCCGTCACGAGCCTGTCCAACGCCCGCTTTCTCATGGGTGAGCTCAAGAGGCGCGGCTGCAAGTTCGCGCTCGATGACTTCGGCACCGGCGTGTCCTCCTTCGTGTACCTCAAGACGCTGCCGGTGGATTTCATCAAGATCGACGGGCAGTTCATCAGTCACATCGCCCAGGATCCGGTCAACCGCAGCATGGTCGAGGCCATCGGCAGGGTTGGCAGCGCGCTCGGGATCGCCACCGTCGCGGAATGCGTCGAGACCGAAGCGGTGCTCGCCGAGCTCAGGCGCATCGGCGTTGACTTCGCGCAGGGCATTTATCTGGCGCATCCGCT
>DASWUP010000048.1:0-2240 GCA_036401635.1 Steroidobacteraceae bacterium | reverse complement strand
CCGCCGCGCCGCGGTACCGCGCGTGCGGCGCGCCGCGCGCGCGCGAGGAGCCTCGAGGACTACCATTAACTCCATGCCTGTCAGCCCATGAACGCCGCTTCCTGGCTCGAAGGTCTTCCGGCGAGCGACCGTGCTCGCGCGCTGCTGCTGCGCGATGGGCCGCGGATCGCCACCTGGATCCTCGCGATCGCCCTCGGGGTGCAGGCCGCGCTGATCCTGACCGATGTGCTGGGCGCTTGGCGCAGCGGTAAGGGCGCCGCCGGGCAGCGCGCTCCCGTGCATTCCCACCTCATCGACCTGGCCGCGATCACCAATGCCCACCTGTTCGGGGCGGCGCCGGCGCTCAAGCTGGATGGCGCGAATGCGCCGCAGACGAGTATGCCGCTGGTGCTGACCGGAATCATCGCCGGCAATGATCCGCAAAATGGCCTGGCGATCCTCGGACAGAGCGCACAGACTACAAAAGTGTATGCCGTCGGAGACAGCGTTCCGGGCGGCGCGAAGCTGCACTCGGTCTACAGCGATCGCGTGGTAATCGATCGCGGCGGACAGCTCGAGTCGCTGTCTCTGCCGCGCCAGGCGAACGGGGGCAACGCCCCGCCGCCCACGGCCGCGGCCCTGCAGAACGATAACCCGGCGATCGAACGCATGCGCCGCATGATCAGCGAGCAGCCGGGGCTGCTCGCGGATGTGTTGCGGCCGCAGCCGGTGATGGAGCATAACCGCATGAACGGTTTCCGGGTGTACCCGGGACGCAACCGCGCAGCGTTCATGCGTCTGGGACTGCGCCCCGGAGATCAGGTGACAGCCATCAATGGCACGCCCCTGGATGACCGCGACCGCGGCGAGCAGATTTTGCGCACCCTGGGTAGCTCGAGTGAGGCGCGCGTCACACTCATTCGCCAGGGCCAGCAGCAAGATCTCACTTTGAACATCGCCCAGGTCGCGCAGGAAGCGGACAGCCTGGCCACGCAGTCGCCGGCGACGAGCAGCGGGGGCATACCCCCGGCGGCCGATCAGGCGCCGGTACCGCCGCCCGCCGAACCGCCCGGCGGCGACAGCAGCCAGTAGCCGGCGGGCGCGGCTTTTGGGGGGAGATCCAGTGACAGGCTTTCGTTCATTTGCAGTGTGCGCGCTCGCGGTGCTGATGGCAGCCTCGCTCGCCTCGGCGCAGCAGGCGCAACGCATCACCCCCAACTTCAAGGATGCTGACATCACGCAGATCGCCGAAGCGGTCAGCGCCGCCACCGGCAAGACCTTCATCATCGATCCGCGCGTACGTGCGCAGGTGACGATGCTGTCCACGAGCCCCATGTCGCCGGCGGCGTTCTACGAGGCGTTCCTGTCGATCCTGCAGGTGTACGGCTTCATCGCGGTGCCGGCCGGGAACGTGGTCAAGATCCTGCCCGATGCCAACGCGCGCCAGATCCCGTCCATCGATCTGCCCAACCACGTGAGCTCGACCTCGGATGAGATCGTGACGCAGGTGATCGACGTCAAGAACGTGAGCGCGGCGCAGCTGGTGCCGATCCTGCGGCCGATGATTCCGCAGTATGGACATCTGGCCGCCTACCCCTCATCCAACATCCTCATCATCTCCGACCGTGCCAGTAACGTGAACCGCATGATGCGCATCATCCAGCGCGTCGACCAGATCATGAATCAGGATGTGGAGATCGTGCCGCTGCAGCACGCTTCGGCGGCCGAAATCGTGCGCGTGGTGAACTCCCTGTACCAGGGGGCGGCCGCCACCGAAGGCGCCGCCGTGAAGGTGGTGGCGGACGAGCGTTCCAACAGCGTGCTGATCGGCGGCGAGCAGTCGCAGCGGCTGCGGCTGCGCGCCCTCATCGCGCACCTCGACACCCCGCTCGAGGCGGGCGGTGATACGCGGGTACGCTACCTGCACTATGCGAACGCGGAAAAGATCGCACCGAAACTGAAGGAGCAGATCACCGGCATCGCCCAGGCCGCCCCGGGCGCGGCGGGTGCCGGAGGTGGCGCGCAGGTTTCGCCCCTGGCGCAGGCGGAGAAGAACGCCATGGTGTGGGCGGATCCGACCAACAACGCGCTGGTGGTCACCGCACCGCCGAAGATCATGCGTGCGGTAATGGACATCGTCGACAAGCTCGACATCCGCCGTCCACAGGTGTTGGTCGAGGCGGTGATCGCCGAGGTCAACCTCGACAAGACCGCGGAGCTCGGCATCAACTGGGCGGCCTTCTCCAGGGGACAGAATATCC
>DASWUP010000047.1:0-4751 GCA_036401635.1 Steroidobacteraceae bacterium | reverse complement strand
ACCGCCGCGTTCTGCCGAGACGTTGCAGGGTGGTCAGTGGCCCGCTCGGTTCCTCGAGCCACTGCAATGCGCTGCCATCCACTGCAGATGCCGTGCCCGCTGCGACCTCACGCCACGCGTGGGGAGCATCTACGTACACCTGGCCTTCCTCCGGGCTGTTGCTCGCAAGCCGGCCAAAAGTCTGCAGGCGCTTGAGTTCGCGCATCCAGTCCGAACCGATTCGCACGCCGTGAACGCGGTCCCATCCGTGCGGCCCGAGCCGCGCGGCCGCGAGCGACCCCGGTTCGACGCTCACGAACCAGGCGTTCGCGGCCGGCAGACAGTGCCGCCACGCTTCGTAGGCGGCAACCAGCTGCGGTTGCAGGGACAGCAGCGTGTTGCCTGAAGGCTCGCAGGCGCTGCGCACGGCCGCAATCAACTCCCCTGGCACGGCGCACACGACGCGCGTCGCCTGCGGCGGCGCGTCCGAGACCTGAAGGTCCCAGCCGGCGATGGCCTCGCCGTACAGACTGCTGAGGAGCTGGCGCCCATGGGCGATCCGCTCGTCCGCGGAGTTGAGGGCGCCAGCCCAGGGTACGATCGCGTAGCGCACCCAGTGATCGGCGATCACCACCCGGGTGCGCGCGCCGGTCCAGGGTGACTGCGCGAGCATGGCCGCGAGCGCCTCGAGAGCTGCAGCCCAGGAATCGGTCTTGACGCCCTCAAAGCGCTGCTCGTGCTCGGCGACGGGCGTCGGCTTGGCGCCGCGCTTCATGCGCACCAGGCACAGGCGGTGCGGCGAGAGGTATGCCCCGACCTCATCACGCCATAATGGTGACACGATTGACCTCCTCCACTGTGGTCTGTCCGCGGCGCACCAGATCGAGCGCCGCGGTACGAATGAGGCGCACGCCGGCCTGGCGCGCCAGGTCCTTCAGTTGCCGGACCGGCACGCGGGCGACGATCGCCTCCCGTATTTCGTCGTTCAATATCATCAGCTCACCCACGGCCTTGCGCCCGTGATAGCCGGTACCGCGACAGTGACCGCAACCGCGCCCCTTGCGGAACTTGTACGAGGCGCTGGTCACGATCGGAACATGCGATTCTTCCAGCAGCTCGCGCGAGGGCATATAGCTTTCCGCGCATTGTTCGCACACGATGCGCACCAGGCGCTGCGCCAGCACCGCCGACAGTGCCGACACGAAACCATGCGAATCCACCCCCATGTGCACGAAGCGGCTGACGACGTCAAAGACGTTGTTCGCGTGCACCGTGGTGAACACCAGGTGACCGGTGAGCGCTGACTGGATGGCGATCTGCGCCGTCTCAGGATCGCGGATCTCGCCCACCATGATTTTGTCCGGGTCGTGCCGCAGAATCGAGCGCAGCCCGCGTGCGAAGGTCAGCCCCTTCTTCTCGTTCACCGGTATCTGCAGCACCCCCGGCAGCTGGTACTCGACCGGGTCTTCGATAGTGATGATCTTGTCGCGTCCGGTCTGAGTCTCGGAGATTGCCGCATACAGCGTGGTGGTCTTGCCGCTACCGGTCGGGCCGGTCACCAGCAGCATGCCGTAGGGCAGCGCGCTTAGCCGACGCAGCTGCTCGATCATGTTCCCCTCGAAACCCAGCACGTCGAGCCGCAGGCCACTCATCTTGGTGAGCGCCTGCTTGTCAAGGATACGCAGCACCGCGTCTTCGCCGAAGATGCTCGGGATGATCGACACCCGGAAGTCGATGGGGCGGCCGTTGATCGCAATCTTGAAGCGGCCGTCCTGGGGCACGCGCCGCTCGGCGATGTCCAGTTCCGACATGACCTTGATGCGCGAGATGATCTGCTCGGCTTGCTCCACGCCCCGTACGGTCGCGATGCTCGCCAGCACGCCATCGAGGCGATAGCGCACCACCAGTCCGGCAGCGTTCGACTCGAGGTGAATGTCGCTGGCGCCGGCGCGCAGGGCGTCGTAGACGGTGGAGTGCACCAGGCGCACCACCGGGCTCGTGTCCTCGCTGATTCTGACGTAGGAGAGATTGTCGACCCCCTCCTCGCCCTTGCTGCCCTCCTCGGTCTCCGGCAGCACCGTGTCGATGGCGCGCAGCGCTTCCGCGCGGCGCGCAATCAGGTTGGCAAGTTCCTCGCGCGCGGCCAGCGCCCATTCGATTGGCACGGACAGACGCAGCTCCAGCCAGCCGCGCAGCGCCGGATCGAACGGATCGGTGAAGACCGCCAGCAGCCGCTCACCTTCGTGCACCACGACGCAGTGCCGCCGGGTGGCATCGGCGGGCGTTAGTACCGAGAAATCCGGCTCGAGCTGCGCAAGCTCGCCGCTCGGTACGAAGCGATAGTCGAACGCGGCGGCGAGCGCCTGTGCGTAACGATCCCCGGCCAGGCCGCAGGTCTCCGCCAGCACTTCCAGGACCGGGCGGTTCGCCTGCTGCGCGTCCTGCATGGCGCGGGCAATCGAGGGTTCGTCGATCAGCACGGTCGGGACAGCAGCTGCCGTCGTCGCGGCCAGCGCTGCCGCCGTTGCAGCCGCGGCGCTCGCCGCCTTGGGTTTTTCGAGCAGCCGCTCGACCGCTGCGTTCATCGGATACTCCCGGCAAGTTGGAAGATCGGGAAGTACATGAGCACGACGATCACCCCGATCATCAGGCCGATCACGATCATGAGGACCGGTTCGATCAGGCGCGTCATCACCGCCACCCAGCGCGCCAACTCTTCATCGCAAAAGTCCGCGATGCGCTCCATCATTTCACCCATGTTGCCGCTGCGCTCACCGACTCGCAGCATGCGTGCCGCCACCGGGGTCGTGAGGCCGTTGCGTTCCATGGCATCCGCGAGTGATTGCCCCTCGATTACGGCCCGGGTCGCGGCGGCATAGGCGGCGCGCGAAGCGGCCAACACCACGCCACTCGACATGCGCAGCGCGGGTACCGCCGGCAATCCGCCGCGTACCAACATGCCCACGGTGCGGTACAGCCGCGCGAGCTGATAGACGTGCAACTGGCGGCCGACGGCGGGGATGCGGGCCACCCATTCGCCGGCGGCCGCGCGTACCGCGGGCCGCCCGAGACCGTAGATCGCGCCGGCCACGGCGGCGAGTGCGCCCACGACGACCAACCCGGCATGCGCATCGATGAGCTGGCCCCATTGCAGCAGCAGCCGCGAAGCGAACGGCAGGTCGGTTCCGACATCCTCGTAGATCGAGCTGAAACGGGGAACGACGTAACCCATGAGGAACAGCGTCACCAGCAGGCCGGCCGCCAGCAGCACGGCTGGGTAGATACAGGCGTTGACCAGGGTCTTGCGCAGCGCGTCCGCTTGCTCCTGGTAGGCGATGTAACGGGTCAGCGCCTCGCGCAGTGCGCCGGTTTTCTCGCTCGCGCGCACCGAAGCAACATACAGATCCGGAAAGGTCGCCGGATGTTCGGCAACCGCCGCCGCCAGCGTCTGACCCTCGTAGAGGCGTGCGAGCATCCGATCGAGCGTGCGCTTGGTGGTCGTGTTCGATTCCTTCTGCGCCAGCGCCTCGAGCGCTTCGACCAGGGACAGTCCGGCCTCGAGCAGCGACACCAGCTGCTGGCTGAACACTGCGAGCTGCAATTGCGGCGCCTGGAACAGACGCCGCAAACGGCGGATCGGTTCCAGCGAGATGACCTTGAGGTCCTTGAGAGCAAGCTGGCGGCGCGCGTCGGCCTCATCCACCGCGTCCACCACGCAGGAGATGACGCTGGAGCGGCTGTCGAGTGCTTTGATGCGAAATTCCACCGTGGCTTACCAGTTCGTGAGATCGGCGTCTTCGCCGGTGCCGCCGGGCTGACCGTCGCGGCCGTAGGAGAGCAGATCGAAATCGTTTTGGTGGGTACCAGGCTGCACGTACATGTACGGGTGCCCCCACGGATCGACGGGCACGTCCTTCTTGAGGTACGGCCCCTCCCAGTTGGTTACTCCCTGCGGGGCGGCGTTGAGTGCCGCCAGTCCCTCTTCGGTGTTCGGCAGGCGACCGACGTCGAGCCGGTACTGCTCGAGCGCCTTGTCGAGCGCATCGATCTGCGCCCTGGCCGCCTTGACGCGCGACTTGCCCACTTGAGCGAAGTAGCGCGGCGCAACGAAACCGGCCAACAGGCCGATGATGACCATGACGACCAACAGCTCGAGTAGGGTAAAGCCGCGGGCCCGAGGGTTCATGCGATAGGTAGGTTCGTACATCTTGTACATCGTGGTGCCGCCGTCCGCGCATCAGCAGGGTGGTCTTGTTTCCCCCATGGTGGTCAAAGTCGTCCGCGCTAGACAGTGGGCGGGCGCTCTAGCTAGCCGAGGGGAAGCACTTACCCGATGGTAGGTAATTACGGTAGATCAGCTGCTGCGCTGCTGAGCCAGCAGCGCGTGGTAGACGCGCATCACCGCGGGGACGTAGTGGCGGGTTTCGGAGAATGGCGGAATGCTGCGGCCGTAGCGCTCCACCGCATCCTCACCGGCGTTATACGCGGCCAGCGTCAGCTCGAGATTATTGCCAAAGCGCGCCAGCAGGTCGCGCAGGTAATGCGCGCCGGCCGTTATGTTCTGTTCGGGATCGAATGCGTTGGACACGCCGTAGCGGCGCGCGGTCGAGGGTTCAAGTTGCATCAGCCCCTGCGCTCCACGCTTCGATACCGCGCGCGGGTTGAATGCCGACTCCACTACGATTACCGCCCGCACCAGTTCCGGACGTACCGCCGCCGAGCGGGCCGCCCGTTCGATCATCGGATCGTATACGGTGGATCTCGCCAGCCAG
>DASWUP010000046.1:0-1688 GCA_036401635.1 Steroidobacteraceae bacterium | reverse complement strand
TGCGCCACTGGTTGGGGTCGCTGGTCTGATCAGGTCCCTTGCGGCCGATGGCGTACTTGAGCGCATAGGCGGTGACGCCGCTCAGGCCTGCGGCTTCCAGCATGGCCCACGCCTCCCTGCGCCCGCCGCTGTCGCCGATCAGATTGGCGTACCCCCAGGTCGCCACGAACACCGCGGCGGTCGGAAGCGCGTCCTGCACATCCTTGGTGTTCGTCGTCTGCGAGAGGCCTGAGGTCTTGATGAAATGCGTGCGCACCTGGGTGTCGTAGTGGTGAGCAGCCCCGATCGCGACCAGCGCGCCGCCAAACCAAGCCCAGTCCCGGCTGTCCCAATGCAGCGGTGCGGTGAAGTAGCGCTTGATGTCGGACGCGAGGGCCGTATCTGCTTCCGGCGCCGCTGCTGACGCTGCGGTTGGCACTGCCGGGTCCGGGGGCCCCGCGCGGGCCTGGCCATCAGATGTCTGGCACCACGCGGCGCTGCAGGCACCGACAGTTCCCGCTGCGAGGAGCAGTATGCGCAGTCTTCGAGGACGCAAGATCGTGCTAGCTCCGCGCCGGGCTCGCCGAAGCGAGGAGCTCATCTACTCGGAATATGGGATAGAGATGCAAATTCGAGTCCCAGGATGAGTGGCGGCGCAGGAAGAATTCTAGCCGCGCGGCGGGGCTCGCGGCGAAGGTCGGATCCTCCTTGAGCTTGCGCGAGAATTCTGCCTGCAGTTGCGGGTGCTGTGTCAGCACGCTGCGGGCGATCTGTTCCGCGACGTATGGCTCGAGGTACTCCTTCTGTTCGAAGCACGCGTTGAAGAAGCCCCACGCGGCGAACGAGTCCGGCGCCTGCGGCTCGAGCAGATGCATCACGAGGCGTGCAGCGGGCTGCGCGATCGGCACGAACAGCGCTCCGGCGGCGATATCCTGGGTCTCGCGCCCCCAGTTGCCGCTCAGGGTCAGCCGCGTGCGGCCCTCGAAGGGCGTCGCGGCGAACTGCACCTGACTGGCGCGGAAGGCTTCGACGCGCACGGCGTCGCTGCGCGCGCGCACCGGCTCGCAGGCGATGCCATGCAGCGCGAGCCGCGCGCCGATATCCTGCGCCCACGCGCACGGCACGACGTAGCCGCCGAGCGGCGCCTTCACCACCAGGGACGGTGAAACCCGCTCGCGAAACGGCACACGCCAGATCTGCGGGGTCTTTGCGTCATAGACGGTCACCGGCTCGCCGGAGATGGCTGAGGGCTCGCGCGTGTAGGCGTAGCCCTTGAAGTCGATGAGCTCCGCGCCGCTGGCGGCCCCCTCCGTCCTGCCGCCGCTTGCGGTCTCACGCCAACTTGAACTGTAGTCGAGCACGAACTCCGCGCCGCCCAGGCGAGCGGCTGCGGCATCCGCCTGCAGTGCGTGCTCGCGCCACCGTGCGCCGTGCGCGGCGAGTAGCTCCGCAAGAGCCACGATGGTGTTGCGGGTGACACGCACACGCGTGGCGTAGTCCTTCCAGGAGTGCGTCTCAACCAGCACCGTGAAGCGGTTGCGCTGCGGAAAGTAGCCGGTGGAGAAGCGTGGCGAATACACGGTCAGGAGGAAACCCGAGGCGGGATCGTCGGTTCTGGCCAGATCCGGGTAGAAAGGCAGGGGCATCGAGCCTAAGCGCGCCAGCTTGGAGATGAGCGCATCGCGCAGCTCGCGCCCCACCGGGTACAG
>DASWUP010000045.1:0-1996 GCA_036401635.1 Steroidobacteraceae bacterium | reverse complement strand
ATCGATGCGCGGCGCGAACCCATGGCCTGTTGCTTCGGCAATTTCAAGCAGCTGTTTGCGAGTGGCCAGGAATTTTCATACAGCATCGAGGACATCGCGCGCTACTACCGCACCTACCTGCAACTTATGCGCCACTGGGATGCAGCCCTGCCGGGGCGCGTGCTGCGTGTACAACACGAAGACGTGGTGGCGGACCTGGAAGGCAATGTGCGTCGATTGCTCAACTATTGCGAGCTTGAGTTCGAGCCCGCGTGTGTCGAGTTCCACAAGACCGAGCGCAGCGTGCGCACGGCGAGTTCCGAACAGGTACGCCAGCCTATATATAAGGAGGGGCTCGATCAGTGGCGGAACTTCGAGCCGTGGCTCGCGCCACTCAAGGCGGCGCTCGGGGATCTGGCGCCGGGGTGATTGGGGTTTAGCGCCTATCCGATCCGGGTGGCGAGCAATCTTCCTTCATCTGGCGCGTAACCCATTCCGGGCGCATCGCTTAAGTTGATCCAACCCTTCCGGTCGGCCTTGAGGGGTTCGGCCATCATGTAGTCACGGCGCTCGAGGCTCCACTCGGGCGGGTCGAAGGGATATTCGAGAAACGGTGCATCGGTGAGCCCCGCAACCAGGTGCGCGTTGGCGGTCACGCCCATGCCGTTGGTCCAGGTATGCGGTGTGAATGTGAGATGGTGCTCCTGCGCCAGGATCGCGACGCGCTTAAGTCCCGTGATACCACCCACGAGCGCTGCATCGGGCTGCAGCACGTCCACGCAGCCGCCGGTGATGAGATCGCGCAGCTCGTGCAGCTGACGGGTCATCTCCCCCGCAGCGACGCGCACGTCGGTCGCCGCGCGCAGGGCGCGCATGCCAGCGTGGTCGGCACGGTGCAGCGGTTCCTCCATCCAGTAGACGTCGAGCCGCTCGAGCTCGCGGGCGACCGCGAGCGCATCCTTGAAGCTCCAGGCGGCTTCGGTGTCCCACGGCAGGCGCCACCCCTGGTTGCAATCCACCAGCAGCTCGAGCCTCTGGCCCACCCGCGCGCGCACCGCTTCCAGCGCCTTGACGTCATCGCGCCAGTCACCGCGGTGAAAGCGCAGTTTCACGGCAGGAAAGCCCTGCGCGAGGTACGCTTCCGCGGCGTCCGCCTGCGCGG
This sequence comes from Steroidobacteraceae bacterium, assembly GCA_036401635.1. GTDB lineage: Bacteria > Pseudomonadota > Gammaproteobacteria > Steroidobacterales > Steroidobacteraceae > 13-2-20CM-66-19. The sequence continues at coordinate 855 of DASWUP010000045.1, read as the reverse complement.
CCGGATCGCGCAGCGTCCCCGATGAGGCGTAGGCGCGCACCCGGTTCGAAAGGCCCCCCAGGAGCTTCCAGCAGGGGGTTCCGAGGATCTTGCCGGCCAGATCCCACAAGGCGAGATCCAGCGGCCAGCAGCGGCCGTAGTGGAAGTCGATATTCGACAGCACCCGGTAGTGCCGTTCGAGTGCCAGCGGATCCTGCCCGGTGAACAGGCTCTCGTGACCTTCGAAGCCGAGCATCCGGTCGCCCGAGCCCATGCCCACGAGCCCGGAGTCGGTGCTGACGCGCACGATCGTGGCATCGAAGTGCACGCGCGGCTTGGTGTCCCAGCTGGCGTTGAACGCAGGCGCGAGCGGCAGGCGGTGGTGGCTGATCGCGACCGCCGTGATCCTGTGCGCGGCATCTGGCGGCAGGGCTTTTACGGGGCGTGCGCTCATGGTGCGATTCCGGCAGTGAGCGTTCCATAGTTACGCGGTCGGTCAAAGCCGAGAAATTCTCTACCCGCATCGAAAAAAGGCATTGGATGCGCGGGGTCCCTTGGCGCGACGCTTCACTCTGGGCGAGTATGGCGGCGCAGGCGCTGAACCTCGCCCGCTTTGGGAGCATGCCATGCAGAAAAGAACCATCGACCGGCGCTGGCTGCCGCTGAATGCGCTGCGCGCCTTCGAAGGGGTCGCCAAGCACGGCAGCTTCACGGCCGCCGCCAACGCCTTGTTGATTTCACAGAGTGCCCTGTCGCGGCACGTCATCGCGCTCGAGCGCCTGACCGGGGTGCAGCTCTTTGAGCGCCGGCCGCACGCCCTCACCCTCACCAAGGCGGGCCAGCACCTGCTGCCGGCGGTAATGAAGTCCTTCGACC
>DASWUP010000044.1:0-10866 GCA_036401635.1 Steroidobacteraceae bacterium | reverse complement strand
GGGTCAGCCCCCCACGCGCGAACCGGCCCGCTGCGCTGATGCCGCAATCAGCGCCGCTTCAATCCCCGTATGCAGCGGCCAGGTGACGTTCAGGGCCACGCGGCTGCTGCGCGGCGAGGGGCGGGCTTTCTGATCAGCCCTGTGGCGAGCGCGCGTCGCTGCGCGCCTGTTCCTCGGCCTTACGGACCTCGGCCTTGACGTTCGCGTCAGGTTTTAGCTCGTGAATTGCCGCGCCGAGCTTCTGCCCGCCGGTCACTTTGGATTTAAGGGCCGGGAACGGAATGCTCAGATTCTGCGAGGCGTGCAGAGCCGCTACACACTCGTCGACACTCTTGAATCCCGTGCACGCCTCCTGCGCCGACATGCCCGATGGCACGACGCCCGCAAGCCGCGTGTTCTGCGATGTCGATGTGCTCGACTGCGCCGTTGCCGAAGGATCGGTCTGCGGGACAGTCGCCGCTTGGTCGGACGGCATCGACTGCGCAGGCGATGGCTGCGCCGCGCCGGCTCCCGCCTGATCCTCCGGTCCGCCAGCGTAAGCAAACGCTGCCAGCCCGAGCGCCGCGGTCGCTGCAATCAAAGTCAAAAAGCGCTTCATGACGTACCTCCATTGACTCAAGACCTGTACGTTTCTGCGCTGCACCACTACGGCAGATCCTCCGCCGCGCTCGTGAGCGCCCTCCTCGGTAGGTCTGACCACCGTCCTTCTCCAGGAACGGGATTCGTCGGGTGGATTACGCCGCGCGGTGGCTGCAGACCTCCATGTCCGACGGTCCCGCCGCGGGCAGTGCGTGCGGTTAAACCGTGCGGCTATATATACGACTTAATCTCGGCGGGGCAATGTGTCGGCGATCTGCGTCGTGTGCGTTGACGGTGTCGCCTCGTGCGACGGCGCGCAGGCAACGCGGCGCGGGTTGCGTGGCCCTCAGTGGGCGCGGATGAAATCGATGTAGCCGCGCTCGACATCGGTGTGGGTGAGCTGCACGCGCACCGCGTCGCCGACGTCCAAGCCTTCAAAACCCTTCACCAGGCGCCCCTCCGCAACCGGCTGCGTGATGCGCACCCAGACTCCTTTGTCGGAGGCGCCGGTCACCATGGCGTCAAACTGTTGACCGAGGCGCGATTCGAGCAGCATCGCTGCGGCGGATTTGCCCACCTGACGTTCGACCTTCGCGGCATTGCCTTCCTGTGCGGTGCAGTGTGCCGCCAAGGTGCGCAGCTCCTCGTCACTGTAGGGCCCGGAGTGGCCGGCGAGCGCGGCCTTCAGCAGCCGCTGCGTGATCAGGTCCGGGAAGCGGCGGTTGGGTGCGGTCGCGTGCGTGTAGTCCTTCACCGCCAGTCCAAAATGGCCTTCGGCAGCTTGTCCGGGGCGCTTGAGCACATACTCGGCGGCCCCCAGCAACTTGACGATCGACAGCGACAGATCCGGGAACTGCGCCGGCGCGGCCTGCTGACGGCTGACGAGAAATGCGCTGAGCGCCCGCGCATCCGGCGCCACCGGCAGGCGCTCGCCGAGTCCGCGCGCCAGCTCGACGATCCGGCCCCAGCGCTGCGGCTCGCGCAGCACGCGGCGCAGCGATGGGGAGCCCTGGCGCTCCAGGTACTGCGCCACCACTGTGTTGGCTGTGATCATGAAGTACTCGATGAGCTCCTTGGCACGGTTGTCCTCGTCGGGCTTAAGGTCTGCGAGCAGCCCCCCGTCGTAGACCGCCCGCGCTTCGATCGTGCTCAGGCCCAGCGCGCCCTGCTCGCGCCGCACGCGCTTGAGCACCCGTGCGACGCCGTCCTGGATGCGCAGCTGTTGCTCCATACCGCTGACCGACGCGACGCGCGCCGGCGCCGGCCCGTTGCCGTCGAGCCACGCGGCGACGCTGTCATAGGCGAGTTTAGCGTGATTGAGCACTCGCGCGCGGTAGATGTCGGAGGCCGCGGTGGCGCCATCGGCGGCGATGGTCATTTCGATCACAACGCTGAGGCGCTCCTGGTCCTGCGCGAGCGATGTGAGGTCAGTGGACAGCCGCTCGGGCAGCATGGGAAAGATCTGTGCGGCGCTGTAGACGCTCGTGGTGTTGGTGCGGGCATGGGCGTCGAGCGGCGAGCCGGCAGCCACTGTTGCGTCGACATCGGCGATCGCTACGAGGATCTTCACCGCCCCGCCCGTCAGCGCCTGGGCCACCGACAGCTGATCGAGGTCGCGCGAGTCGTCGTTGTCGATCGAGCACCATAACAGGCCGCGCAGATCGCGGATCTGCGGGCCGCTCTCCATCGCGGCCTTGCCAATCGTGCGCAGTTGTTCCGCAGCGGCCGGCGGGAAGTCCGGCTCGAGCCCCTGCTCGAGCATCGCGCGGCGCGCGATGCTCTGCAGTCGATTCGCTCGCTCATATGGCATTGCGGCATGATACCTGCGGCGGCCCGCTGGTGAGGCTCCTAAAGGCTCGGCAGCATGCCCGTGAAATACGCCAGTACGTACGCCTTGAGCGTGCCATCGGCCTGTGGCACGCCGTAGACCTTGACGGGCGCGCCGGCAACCAGGCCGGCGGTCATGGCCGCAAGACCACTGCTGGTCGTGATGTCGATCGGACTGACGGTAATCACGCCGTTCGAGCGGTCGATCTGATACACGAGTGTGGCCGACTGCGCGGTGGTGCTCACATCGACGGTGGCCGGCAGCGTGCCGCCGAACACCGTCATGGCGAACGAGTTGCCCGCAAACGCGCTCGTTACCAACCCCAAGGGGGCCGGCGTTGGCAGCAGCACCGCGTCCCTGAGCGACCAGCCGCTGGGGTTTGCCATGTCGCCCCAGGTCGCGGCGCTCACGCCCCATGCCGTCAGCGCGCCCACCGTGCCGCCGAAGTTCACCCCACCGTTGGTTGCGGCGACAAACTCCGGAATGGCGTTGCTGCCGCTGGTGACCAGCGTCGGGAATGTGAAGTCCCACCACTTGAAGCCCATGATCGGGTTGCCGCTGGCATCGGTGCCGTTGGCGGTCGCGCTCGAGATGTAATCGAGGGTAACCGAGTAGTCATTGGTCGCTGTGGCAAACTGCCGGGTGTAGGTGAAGCCGGTGGCGTTGGCAGCCGAGATCCGCCCCGCATAGGCGGCGCTCTCAATGTCGACCGTCTGTGCCACCAGCGGAGTGGCGAGCGGATCCACTACGCTCACGTGTACTTTGAAGCCGCGCACCAACTCGTGGGTGGCGAGGAAGCCGGTGCCGGTACCGATCGGTGTCGCATCGGCGATGGCATTCGCCGGCGTGCGGAAGAAGAACTCGGTGTTGGCGTCCACGGTCACCGGGACGCCTTCACCGGATTCGTTGGCCACCGTGATGACATCGGTCGTGGTGTTGACGTGCAGCACGTGCCCTTCCGGGCTCAGCCACACGTTGCTGAACTCGCTGCTCGCCCACACGCGCACCGCCACCAGCGTGCCGTTCTCCTGGTAGCGGGCGGCGATGCGCACGTACTTGCCCGCAAGACTCGTGGCTTCGCCCGAGAAGTCCTTCACCACCGTACGGGTCTTGGCGTCGAGGTCGTAGAAAATCGTGCCGTTAGTCGCGTCGGCGAAGATCTGCAACGATTGGCCGCTCGCGATCGCGGTCTCCGGGTTGGTCACCGGCAATACCGGGAAGTCCTTGGTGATGGTGAGGGACTTGCTGTCGGAGGCCACCGCCGTCACCGTGCCATAGGTATGGCGCAGCAGCAGGCGGGCGATGTCGCGCACCGGATGGTGGCGCACCGGCCCCTGGAAGTTCACCGCCCATAAGGTCGCGCCGGCTGCCGCTGGCGGGGTGTGGCCGACGACGAACGCCGGATGGGCGAGATCGAACTCGAGGTCGAGGGCGTTGTTCTGACTCGTGCTGAGCGTGAGTGGCGAGTCGAAGGTGACCTTAACGGGCACGGTGAAGTTGCCGCTGCTGCCCTGCTTGCCCTGAATCTGGATCAGGTCGGCGGCAATGCTGGTGCCGGCCGCGACGGGAAAGCCGCTCTCGGGATTCGCGGCGACGGTCAGCAACAGGTCACCGGGATTGGCGCCGATGGTGAGTACTGCGCCGGTATACGTGCCGACCGGCACGCTCACGTTGCCGAGTATCTCGCCCAGCTGGTCGAGCTGCTCGAGATTCACGTACGGCGCCGGCGCCGGAGCGGTCCACACCGTTACCGGGCTGCCGCCGCCCTGGGGGACGAGCGCGATGCTGAGTACCTTCACGCCGATGGTCGCCCAGTCGTCGGATGAGGCATCGCTGATCATCAGCGGCATGCTCCCCGACATCGAGTTGGGCGAGGTGGCGCTCGTCGCGCCGGAAGTGCCTCCGCCACAGGCCGCAAGACCTGCTGTGAGACCCGTAAGTAGCGCGCCGTAGCATGCGCTTCTCAACATATTGCGCTGCATATCCAAATCCCTCTGTTTGGTTGGTCACAGCCGCTTGCATCGGCTTCGTGACCATAGCGAGCGAGGGCTGTATTGGTTGACGCGCGCCCGGGGAGACAAGGCCTGTCGCGCTGCGGCGACAGCTCACTGACCCCGTTGCAGCAACTCCAACACATGGTGCTTCGCGCGCGCGCAGGCGTCCGCGAGATCAAGCCCGGCAGCAAGTCCAGCGGCAATTCCCGAGGCCAGCGCACAACCGGTGCCACGTTGCGTCTTCGCGGTCCGCGGGGCGGTGAGCCTGCGAAGCGGCTGCGCGCCGCTCAGCAGCAGATCGACCGCCTCGCTTCCGCTGCCGTGCCCGCCTTTGATCAGCACCGCCGCCGCTCCGAGCGCGAGCAAAGCGCGCGCCTGGCGCAGCAACTCCTCTTCGGTGCTCGCGGGCTCCGTGCCCAGAAGCGCCGCCGCCTCTGCAATGTTGGGCGTGACGAGCGTGGCGCGCGGCACCAGGTTCTCCCGCAGGGCCTCGCGGCCACCGGCATCGAGCAGCGCGCCTCCCGAGGAAGACACCAGCACCGGATCCAGCACGATCGGCACCTGCTCGCGCGGCGGGATGCTCGCAGCGACCGCGAGCGCGATAGCGCGGGTGCCAAGCATGCCGATCTTGATCGCCCCGACCCGGGTTGTTGCGAATGCCGCGGCGATCTGCGCCCGTACGATATGCGGCGGAACCGGGTGCACCGCCGTCACCCGGGAGTCCGATTGCGCGGTTACCGCGGTCACCGCGCACACCACCCGTGTCCCGAAGCCGGCGAGCGTGCGCACGTCGCGCGCCAGTCCCGCCCCGCCGCTGGAGTCCGCGCCGGCGATGACCAGGACGGCGGTCACGCGCCCATCGCGATCAGCGCGACGTTCGGATGTCCCTGGTTCTGCAGCGCACGCGCCGCACGCCAGGCGCGTACTCCGGTGCGGCAACACAACACGATGCGCGGCCCGGCGGGGAAGCTCATCTCCGCCTTCTCCAGCGCCTCCACCTCGATGCGCAGCGCCGAGGGAAAGGGCGATACCGGCACTTCCGTGCGGCTGCGCAGGTCGATCACGATGTCGGCAAGCGAGACGTCCGTCGGCGCGATGAACGCAATGGGCGTACCCGCCGGCTCGTGCGCGAGCGCAAATGAAAAACCGCCCACGTACAGCGTGCGAAAGTCCACCGAGATCAAGCGACCCAGCGGGGCGGGCTGCCACTTCAGCAGCAGCGCCAGCCCCAGGTGGGCCTGCAGAGTGCCGATGACACCCACCGCGGTTCCCAGCACGCCGGCCTCCGCGCAGGAGCCGGCGCCACGAGGCATTTCCGGAAACACGGCACGATAACTCGGCGCGCCCCCGCAAAACGTGCCGACGTAACCCGACAGGCCCAGCACCGAGGCGCTTACCAGAGGCGTGTTCGCGCGCGCGCAGGCATCGCTCAGCATGTAGGTCACCGCAAAGCTATCGGCGGCGTCGATGACCACATCCGCCAAACCCACGAGCCGCCGTGCGTTGGCGGCCGTCAGACGCTCCTCGATCGTGTCGATGCGCACCGCGGGATTGGCTTCCAGAAGCGCGGCGCGCGCCGCCTGCACCTTCGGCTGCCCGAGGTCGCTCATGCGATACAGCGGCTGGCGGTGCAGGTTCGATTCTTCCACGCGGTCGTGATCGACGATCACCAGATGCCCAACGCCCGCTGCGGCCAGGTACTGCAGCACTGCGCATCCCAGCCCGCCGGCCCCCACCACCACGACCGCCGCGGCCCCAAGACGCACCTGACCCTCGGTGCCGACTTCAGCAAGAATGGACTGACGTGCGTAGCGATCGCTCACGGTTTTCCCTTCAGGCGCTCGGCGCCGCGCTGAGCCACTGGCGTACGCGCGCTTCGGGGTTCAGATCGCGCACGATATCGGTCACGACCGCCGCCACGTCTGCCCCCGCAGCGAATACGCCGTCGAGGCGCTCGAGCGTCAGGCCACCGATGGCCACCAGCGGGATCGCCCCGATCCGCCGCTTCCACTGCGTGATCCGCTCAAGACCCTGCGCCGGCCACGGCATGACCTTCAGCAGCGTCGGATAGATCGGACCGAGCGCTACGTAATCGGGCTTCAGGCTGAGGGCGCGCGCCAGCTCGCCCTCATCATGGGTGCTGATGCCAAGACGCACCCCGGCGCGCCGTAACGCCGGCACATCCGCGCTATCCAGATCGCCCTGCCCGAGGTGAACGAAATCGCAGCCGGCGGCGAGCGCGAGCTGCCAATAGTCGTTGACAATGAGCTGCATGCCGGCCGAGGCGCAGCAGGCGCGCGCCTCGCGAATCTCCCTCAGCAACCGCTCGTGCGGCTGCTCCTTGATGCGCAGCTGAACCAGGCGCACGCCGAGTGGGGCGAGGCGCCTCACCCACGCGGCGCTGTCGACGATCGGATAGACGCGCGCCAGTGTCATCCACGGAAGGCCGTGCCGATCACCGGGGTGGAGGGCGCGGCGAGGTCGCGCGGCTCGATCGGTCCCGCCAGACGCGCCGCCCATCCCGCTTCGACCGCCTGCGCAAATGCTGCCGCCATCTGCGCCGGATCGCGCGCCTGTGCGACCGCAGTGTTGATCAGCACGGCGTCGAAACCGAGCTCCAGGGCATGTGCGGCATGCGAGGGCACGCCGATTCCGGCATCGATGATCAGCGGCACATCGGGGAAGTGGGCACGCAATGCTCTGAGGCCAAACAGGTTGTTGAGGCCTCGGCCGGATCCAATGGGTGCGCCCCACGGCATCAGCACGCGGCAGCCGGCCGCGAGCAGCCGCTCCGCGACCACCAGGTCCTCGGTCGTATACGGAAACACCTCGAACCCTTCCGCGCACAGCACGCGCGCCGCCTCGGTGAGTCCGAACACGTCCGGCTGCAGCGTGTCGTCCTCGCCGATCACCTCGAGCTTGATCCACGGGGTACCGAACACCTCACGCGCCATGTGCGCTGTGGTGACTGCTTCCTTCACCGAATGGCAGCCCGCGGTGTTGGGCAACACCCGCACGCCAAGCTCGCGGATGATCGACCAGAAGCCCTGCCCGGCGCGCTCGCCGCTCGACTCACGGCGCAGCGCAACCGTCACCACTTCGGCGCGCGAGGCGCGCACCGCCTCGGTCAGCACCGCCGGCGACGGATAACGCGCCGTGCCGAGCAGCAGCCGCGATCGCAGTGGCGTTGCGTAGAGCTGCAGCATCAACCGCCCTGCATGGGCGCGAGCACTTCCACGCGATCACCCTCCGCCAGGCGGGTGCGGGGCCGTACGCCCACGGCCACGAATTCCCCGTTGACAGCGGTCGTCACCACGCTGTCGCCATAGCCGAGCTCCTCCAGCACGGGCGACAGCTCGGTAGCGCTGGTCTCACGCCAGGCGCCGTTGACGAGGATTTTCATCCATCACCTCCGGAAAATGTTTTCCCTGCAGCAGCACTTGCGCCGCGCGGCGGGCGAGCGCGGGCGCGATCAGGAAGCCGTGCCGATACAGGCCGTTGATGTACAGCGTGTCGCCGTGACGGCGCAGCCGCGGCAGGTTATCGGGAAACGCCGCGCGCACGGCGGTGCCGATTTCGACAATCTCCGCCTCGCCGAAGGCGGGATGCAGCGCGTAGGCTGCCGACAGTAGTTCCAGCATGGAACGCGCGGTGATGCGCGTCCCGTCATCGCTCTCGATCATGGTCGCGCCCACCATGTACAGGCCATCTGCGCGTGGCACGACGTACACCGGCACGCGCGGATGCAGCAGGCGCACCGGGCGGGTGAGCGAAACCTCCCGCAGGCGCACCAGCAGCATCTCGCCCTTCACCCCGCGCAGATCCGTGAGCTGGCGGCGCGCGGCGAGCCCGGTGCAATCGATCACCTGCCTGCGAGTGACAGTCGTCGCCGAGGCTTCGACGCCGAAGCGGATGGGAACGCCGAGCTCGCCGAGCCGCCCGGCGAGAGCTGCGAGCGCCGCCCGCGGGTCGAGATGTCCCTCGTCTTTGAAATACAACCCCTGGCTGAACCGTCCGGCCAGCTCCGGTTCGAGACTCGCAATATCCTCGCTGCGGACGACCTCAAAGTGCCCGGTGCGGGCGGCAAACTGCGCCAGATCCGCCGCATCACGGCCGTGCGCGACGACCAGCGTGCCGTTGGCGAGGGTGCCGCAGAAGCGCTCCTGCCACCAGGGGATACCCTCCGCACCCAGGCGCGCGATGAGCGGATCGGAGCTCTCGAGCTCACACCACGGCGCCAGCATCCCGCCCGCAAACCACGAGCACCCGCTCGCCCCGAGCTGCGCGCTGCGCTCCAGGACCTCGACCGCGGCGCCGCCTTCGGCGAGCTCCAGCGCGCAGCTGAGGCCTGCGACCCCGGCACCGATGACGCTCACGCGCATGCGTCAGCCGTCCGGCGGTGCCGTCGTGGGCACATACAGCTCGCTCCCGCCGGCGCGGAATTTCGCCGCCATCGCAAGCATGCCCTGCGCGCGGGCTTCGGCCCGCACCTCGTGCGAGATGCGCATGGAACAGAACTTCGGTCCGCACATCGAGCAGAAATGCGCCACCTTGTGGCCTTCCTTCGGCAGCGTCGCATCGTGGAAGGCGCAGGCGGTGTCCGGGTCGAGCGCGAGATTGAACTGGTCCTGCCAGCGGAAATCGAAGCGCGCCCGCGACAGCGCATCGTCGCGCGCCCGGGCGCCCGGATGCCCCTTGGCCAGGTCGGCGGCGTGCGCCGCGATCTTGTAGGTTATGACACCAGTCTTGACGTCGTTGCGATCCGGAAGTCCCAGGTGCTCCTTGGGCGTGACGTAGCACAGCATGGCGGTGCCGAACCAGCCGATCATGGCCGCTCCGATCGCCGAAGTAATGTGGTCGTAACCGGGCGCGATGTCTGTCGTCAGAGGCCCTAGGGTATAGAACGGCGCTTCGCCGCAGGTGGCGAGCTGCTTGTCCATGTTCTCTTTGATCTTGTGCATCGGCACATGGCCGGGTCCCTCGATCATCACCTGGCAATCGTGTTGCCAGGCCACGCGCGTCAGCTCACCGAGCGTCTCGAGCTCGGCGAACTGGGCCTCATCGTTGGCATCGGCGATGGAGCCCGGGCGCAGGCCGTCGCCGAGCGAGAAGCTCACGTCGTACGCACGGCAGATCGCACAGATCTCCTCGAAGTGCTCGTACAGGAAGCTCTCGCGGTGATGCGCCAGGCACCACTTCGCCATGATCGATCCGCCGCGCGAGACGATGCCCGTGACCCGGCCGACGGTGAGCGGGATGTAGGGCAAGCGTACACCGGCGTGGATGGTGAAATAGTCCACGCCCTGCTCGGCCTGCTCGATGAGCGTGTCGCGAAAGATCTCCCAGCTCAGATCCTCGGTGACTCCGCCGACCTTCTCCAGCGCCTGGTAGATCGGCACGGTGCCGATCGGCACCGGTGAGTTGCGCAGAATCCATTCGCGGATGGTGTGGATGTTGCGCCCCGTCGAGAGGTCCATGACCGTGTCCGCTCCCCAGCGGATCGCCCATACCATCTTGTCGACCTCCTCCGCTGTCGAGGAGGTAACCGCCGAGTTGCCGATGTTGGCGTTGATCTTCACCAGGAAGTTGCGACCGATGATCATCGGTTCGGACTCGGGGTGATTGAGGTTCGCGGGAATGATGGCGCGCCCGGCGGCCACCTCGGCGCGCACGAACTCCGGCGTCACGTGATCGGGAATGCACGCGCCCCAGGGGTTGCCGTCCGCCGCGCCGGTCGCGGCGCGGCGCTCGCGCCCGACGTTCTCACGCAGCGCGACGTACTCCATCTCCGCGGTGATGATCCCGGCGCGGGCATAGGCGAGCTGCGTCACCGCCGCGGCACCCCGCGCCCGCAGCGGCGCGCAGCGCACCGGGAACTCCGGCGCGGCCTTCGCCCCGGCGGCAAGCCCATTGTCGAGCGGCTGCACGCGCCGGCCCGCGTACCCCTCGACATCGCCGCGCGTGGCTATCCAGGCGGCGCGCGTGCGCGCCAAGCCGCGCGTGATGTCGATGGTGACCTGCGGATCGGTATAGGGCCCGGACGGGTCGTAGACCGTCAGCGGTGGCTCGCCTGCCGCAGGGTGCAGTGCGATCTCCCGCATCGGCACGCGCAATCCCTCGTGGAGGCTGCCGGACTTGTAGATCTTGCGCGACGCCGGCAATGGCTCGGAGACCACGGGCAACAGTTGTGCATTCATCAGATGCTCCTCGACGTACAGTCGGAAGATCCGGCGAATGCCGTGCCGTAGGATGGGAAAAGACTCGGTGCCTGAAACTTTCCTACGCCAGCATTAACTGGATCAGGTTCGGAGGGTCGCCACGCCGCGCTGTCCTCACGCGCCCGCTGGCCTCTCAGCCCCCTGCCGGGGCCCCCTAGCTCGCCGTGGAAAGTAGTACGGTCGACCCTTCGGGTCAATGGCGGCTACCGTTGCCGCAACGCGCCAGCTTCCAGCGCTCGCGGCAGGC
>DASWUP010000043.1:0-6032 GCA_036401635.1 Steroidobacteraceae bacterium | reverse complement strand
CGGGCAAGTACGCGGGCGCCAAAGGGCAGATGAAGCTGCATGACCGTGGGACTAAACCGACGAGTTACGACTTCATCTACGAGTTGCTGTAGGCGCCTGCGGGTCTGACGCCGTCCGTCAGGCCCGCAGACCCGTCAGTCGGCAGCATCCCGTGCGCTGCGCGCTGCGGGCAGCAGGCCCGCCGCGAGCAGCAGCGGGGCGCAGCTCAGGAAGACCAGCAGTCCATTCGGGGTCCAGCAATCCATCGCGAGCCCACCGAGGCTCGGACCCACGATGCCGCCGGCGCAATACACAACGACGAACACGGTGTTGGCATCGGCAAGCTCCGCGTGTGGGTACGATTCCCCGAGGAGCGCGATTCCCTGGGTATAGAAGCCGTACATCGTACCGCCCCACAGCAGCAGCAGCGGCCACAGCAGCCAGGGCACGCCCATCACGGCGGAAAGCAGGATCGGGCCGACCCCGCAGACACTCGCACACCCGGCCAGCACGCGGCGACGCCCGAGGCGGTCGGCCACCCGGCCGATGGGCAGCTGCAGGAGGACATTGCCGGCTAGGAAGACGGTCACGAGCAGCAGCGATGAATGCTCGTTGAGGCCGCGCAGCAGACCGAATACGGGCAGCAGGGAGATGTACGCCGATTCCACGAGGCCCGCAATCAAGGCTGCGAGCATCACGATTGGCGCGGCGCGCGCGATCCGCAGCCACTGCAGTCGGTTCCGCGCCCCAGAATTCGTAGCCGAGGTCTGTCGCACGAGCAGCAGCGCCAGAGCGGTGAGCGCCAGGCACAATGCCCCGACACCAAACGGCTTCCACCCCGCCGTGCCGGTGATCTGCAGCAAGAGCGGACCTGCCATGACGCCGGCTGCGAATACCGTGGCATAGGTTCCCATGACCGTGCCGCGCGACTGATCGGTGCTCAGGGTATTGAGCCAGATCTCGCTCGCGATCCACTCCAGACCCAGAGCGCAGCCGGTCACGAAGCGCAGTGCCAGCCACCCCTGAAGGCTCGCAAACAGCGGCATGACGAACAGTACTGCCGTGGAGATGCCAATTCCGAGGATGATTGCGCGGCGTAAGCCGAGGCGCGTGATCGCGCCGGGATACAGCGGTGCGCACAGCATCACCGCCACGGTGCTGATGCTGGTCACCGCACCGATTTCGAAGCTCGAAGCCCCGCCACGCTGCAGAACCAGCGCCATCAACGGCGGCTGAAAGCCGAAGATCAGACCGACTCCGAAGCTTGCGGAGAACACCGCCGCCAGGCTGAACCTCTGCGACTTGGTGCGCAGGCTCCGTCCGATGCGCCGCATCAGCGCAGCGCGTGCTCAAAGTCCTCCAGCAGATCCTCGGTCGCCTCGATCCCGACCGACAGACGCAACAGCGCATCGCTAATGCCAAGGCGCAACCGCTCTTCACGCGCCAGGCCGGCATGTGAGGTTGTCGCCGGCCGCGTCAGCAGCGTGTGCACGCCGCCGAGGCTCGGCGCCACGATGGGAATGCGCAGCCTGCGGGCAAACTCATCGGCGCGGCTGGCCGGGCCCTCGAGCTCGAAGCTCAGCACCCCGCCGAAGCCGGCGAACAGACTGCGGGCGCGCGCATGTCGCGGATGCGTCTCGAGACCGGCGTAGTGCACGCGCGCGACCGCCGGGTGTGCCTCGAGAAACTGCGCAATCTTCAGTGCGCTGCCGTTCTGGAAGCGCACCCGGAGCGCCAGCGTCTTAAGTCCGCGGCTCAGCAGGAACGCCGCGTGCGGATCCAGCGAACCACCGAGGTGGTTGGCCTTGTGGCGGATGCGCTCGATCAGCTCGGCGCGGCCGGAGACCGCGCCTGCGACGATGTCCGAATGGCCGTTCAGGTACTTGGTGGCGCTGTGGATCGACAGATCGAAGCCCGCCTCGATTGGGCGGAAGTTGATGGGACTTGCGAAAGTGTTGTCGATGATGGAAGTGAGCCCATGGGCGCGCGCGAATTGCACCACCGCCTTGAGGTCGGCAACCTGCAGCAGCGGATTGGTCATGGCCTCGACATAAATCGCCCGCGTGTTGGGCCGCAGCTGCGTGCGCCACGAATCGTTCTTGTCGGCGTCGATAAAATCCACCGCCAGACCGAATCTCGCAAAGTCCCCGCTCAGCAGGTCATGGGTGCCGCCATACAGGCAGCTCTGCGCCAGCAGATGATCTCCGGCCGACAGCACGGTGAGCAGCGTGGTGGAGATCGCCGCCATGCCGCTCGCGGTGACCAGGGCAGCCTCCGCGTTCTCCAGCGCCGCGAGCTTCAGATGCAGCGCCACCTGGCTCGGGGTGTTGTTGGTGCGCAGGTAGCGCACGTCGTGGTAGCTGCCTTCACCACCGTACTCGTAGGTTGCAGACTGGAAGATCGGCATCTGCACCGCTCCGGCGATGCGCGGCAGCGGCTCGCCGGCGTGCACCAGCTTGGTTTCGATGCGCATGGAAGGCTCGGACACGCGGTGCTCCCAAAGTGCGATTGTCACTCGAATAGGCTACCGTGTCCTTATGCATTTATGGAGAGATGACCGCCGGCGCCACGGCGGGCACTGTGCCGGCGCAGCGCCAGTACAGCGGCTGTTCGCGGCGGGAGCGGCAGAATGAGGCACCCGACCGAGCGTTTTTCCAGCCGGGCGGAGACCTACGCTCGCTACCGCCCCAGCTATCCAAGCGCTGCCATCGATGTGCTCAAGGCCAGGTGCGGACTGGCACCCGGCGCCGTGGTGGCGGATATCGGCTCGGGCACCGGGATACTGACCGAACTGCTGCTCGAGAGCGGGGCGTACGTCATCGGGGTCGAGCCTAACGAGGGCATGCGCGCCGCTGCCGAGGCCCGCCTCAGCGGCCAGGCGCGCTTTCGCAGCGTGAACGCAACGGCGGAGGCCACCACACTGGCGCCGGCCAGTATCGATCTGCTCGTCGTAGGACAGGCATTTCACTGGTTCGACGGGGAGCAGACACGCCGTGAGGCGCTGCGCGTGCTCAAGGACGGTGGGTGCGGGGCGCTGTTGTGGAATGAACGCCCGCCCGAGGTGACTGCCTTCCTCGCCGACTATGAGGCGCTGTTGCTGCGGCACGCCGCCGAGTACGCGCAGGTCAAGGCGAAGCGCGCGGACGTGGCGAGTATGCGCAGGTTCTTCGGCGGTACCATGGAACTCGCTACGTTCCCCAACCACCAGATCCTCGACTTCGAAGGGCTCAAGGGCCTGCTGATGTCCTCGAGCTACGCGCCCGAGCCCGGCCACCCGCAACACGAACCCATGATGGCGGGCCTGCGGGAGGTGTTCCGCCGCCACGAGCACCACGGGCAGGTGGTGTTTCCCTACCGCACGCTGGTGTATTTCGGACCGCTGAAGCCGCCGGTCTAGGTTGTTCACGCTACGGCGGCGGGGGCGGCAGCCGCGTCTTCATCTCGTCCAGCTCTTCGCGCAAGCGCCGCACCTGTTCTTCGAGGCGATCGAGGCGGGAGGTCGTTTCCGCTGAGACGTTCGAAGGCTCGACGGTCTGCGGCTCATCTTCGAATGCAGGTACTGCGACCGCTCCGCTGAACAGGTGCGCGTAGCGCGAATCGCGGCGGCCGGGTTCGCGCGGCAGGCGCACGACGAGCGGGCCATCCTCGCGGGTCCGCATGCTCTCGAGTGCAGCTTCAACCTGACCCACTTCGGAGAACGAGGCCATGCGACTCGCGCGAGTGCGCAGCTCCCCCGGGGTCTGCGGGCCGCGCAGGAGCAGCTCGCAGACTATCGCGAGCTCCTGCGCAGTGAGCTTGAGCGGCCCGTACTCGGTGTTGCAGAACCGGTGCTGGAATTTCGGAACCCGACTGCCGAAGCCCGACTTTTCGATCACGAAGTGCTTCCGGACAAGACTATCCACGGTGCTCTGGACCGTGGACTCGTCCACCGCCATGAGCGGATCGCGGTTGCTCTTTTGGTTGCAGGCATTCACCAGTGCGTTGAGTGACAGGGGGTACTGGTCAGGCGTCGTTATCTGCTTTTCGATGAGGCAGCCAATGACCCGCGCCTCGAGTGGCGTCAGCTCGATGTTCATGGTTGCGACTGCCTCACGGTGGCCGGAAGCTGGGCGGCGATGGTAATAGTACCTTGCATGAGTTCCCCTTCGGCAGCCGCCTCACCATACGCGCACCCGATCGGCGGGCGCGAGGTACAGCTTGTGGCCCGGTTTAACGCTGAACGCGTCGTACCACGCATCGAGATTGCGCACCGTATCGGCGCGATACTCGGCCGGTGCGTGGCCGTCGGTCACGAGCCGCTGCCGCAATGCGGGCTCGCGGATCTTCTGCCGCCAGCTCTGCGCAAGACTCAGGAAGAACAGCTGCTCGCCGCTGAAGCCGGAAGCCGCGGGCGCGGGCTTCCCCTTGAGCGTCAGTCGCCAGGCGTCGAAGGCGACTGACAGGCCGGCGACGTCGGCGATGTTCTCGCTCAGGGTTTGTTTGCCGTTGACGGCGACGTCGGGGAATGGCCGGTAGGCGTTGAACTGAGCGACCAGACGCGCGCCGGCGGCCTCAAAATGCGCGAAGTCGCTCTTGGTCCACCAGTTCTTCAGCTGTCCGCTGGCGTCGAACAGCGCCCCCTGATCATCGAAACTGTGGCTGATCTCGTGACCGATGGTGGCGCCGATGGCGCCGTAATCCATCACGGCATCCCGCTCGGGGTCGAAGTACGGCGGCTGCAGGATCGCGGCCGGAAAATTGATGGCATTCATCGCCGGAAGATTCACGGCGTTCACCGTCTGCGGTGTCATGCACCACTCGGAGCGATCGACCGGCTGTGCGAGCTTGGCGAGGTTGTACTGATACTCGTACAACCCTGCCCGCTGCGCGTTGCCGAGGGCATCGCCCCGCACCACCCTGAGAGCGGAATAGTCGCGCCACTTGTCGGGATAGCCCACGCCGACCTTAAGCGTAGTGAGTTTCGCTTTCGCCCGCTCGCGCGTCTCGGGTGCCATCCACTCGAGCCGGTCGATCCGCGCGGCGAACGCAGTCAGCAGATTGCGCACCAGGCCTTCCGCGCGCGCTTTTTCGCTGGGCGGAAAGTAGCGCCGCGCATACAGCTTGCCCACCGCCTCGCCGAGTGCGGCATTGGTCTCATCAACCGCGCGCTTCCACCTGGGGCGCAATTGCGGCGTGCCCGACAGCACCCGCTCGTGGAAGGCGAAGTGCTCTTCGACGAAGGCCTTGGGCAGATACTCGGAAGCGCGCTCGAGCGCGTGAAAGCGCAGGTAGTCCTTCCAGATCTCCAGCTGCGCACTGGCGGTGAGCGCGGACAGGCCGGTGAGGGCGCTCGGCTGCCAGACCACGAACTCGCTCTGCTGCGCCAGGCCTGCGGCGCGGAAGAACATCGCCCAGTCGAGGCCCGGTGCACGCTGCCCGAAGTCCTTCAGAGCCCAGTGGTTGTTCCCCTTCAGCACCTCTTCGGATTGTGCGCGGCTCCAGTGCACCTCCGCCATGCGCCGCTCGAGGTCGAAAATCCGCGCGGCCTTGCCCTGCGCGTCCGGCAGCTGCGCCAGCGTCAACACGGCAGCGATATGGGCCTGGTACTTGCTGCGCACCTCGGCCATTTTTGCGGAAGCGTCCAGGTAGTAATCGCGATCCGGCATGCCTAAGCCGCCCTGCAGCAGGAACGGCACATAACGCGCGGGCTCATCCAGGTCCTGCGCCACCCACAGACCCAACAGGTTCTGGGTCTGCAGGTTGGTGTTGTTCAGCACATCGACGTCTGCGCGCAGCGTTGCGCCCAGCGCCTGTGCCAGCCCCGCACGGTCCTTGATGGCATCGATGCGCTCGAAGGCGGGTCGCAGCGGCTCCAGGCCCTTTTTCTCGATTCCGGCCTCATCCATGAAGCTCGCGTAGTAGTCGCCGATTTTGTGGGCTTCGGAGCCGGCGGCCCCGCTGGCCGCGTTGCGGATCAGATCGGCGGTACGCTGCCTGGTGAGCTCGACGAGCTGTGCGGCGGTACCGTAGGAGCTGCGATCGGGCGGAATCTCGCTCGCCTTGATCCAGGCGCC
>DASWUP010000042.1:0-3975 GCA_036401635.1 Steroidobacteraceae bacterium | reverse complement strand
GCGCTCGCCCACGCCTGTCACGTCGGGCACAAGGCCGAGCTGCAGGCACTCGTCGATGCCACGGTCGCGAAATGGGACCGGATCGACATCGTCGTGTGCAATGCGGCCGCAAACCCGCACTTTGGCCCCTCTGCGAGCACCCCGGACGAGGTGTTCGACAAGATCATCCACACCAACCTGCACAGCACTATGTGGTTGTGCAACATGACGCTGCCGGCGATGGCGCAACGCAAGGACGGAGCGGTAATCATCGTCTCCTCGGTGGGCGGCTTCATCGGCAGTGCGCTGCTCGGCGCCTATTGCATCTCCAAGGCGGCCGACATGCAGCTGGCGCGCAATCTTGCGGTCGAATGGGGCCCCCACAACATCCGCATAAACTGCATCGCGCCCGGCATCATCCGCACCCAATTCTCGAGAGCGCTGTGGGCGGACCCGGGGCGTGCCGCCGCCTTCGCGCGCGCCAATCCGTTGCGGCGCCTCGGTGATCCGGACGACGTCGCCGGTACCGCGGTGTTACTCGCCTCGCGCGCCGGCAACTTCATCACCGGCCAGACCCTGGTGGTGGACGGCGGGGGTCTCATCGGTGGCGGTGAACCGCTGGTGTAGGGTCGCCGGTGTCAATTCGGGCGCGGCTTCAACCTGGCATAGCCGATCGCAAGTAACGCGAACCACATCGGAGCGACGTACAGCGCCACCCGGGTGCCCGGATCGAGCGCGAGCAGTGCGCTCACCGCGAGCAGGAATGCGAGTACCGCCCAGTTTGCGAACGGCGCGCCGGGCATGCGAAAGGGCGCCGCCGCCGCGCGTCCGGCCTGCACCGCGCGCCGATAGTTGCGATGCGACACCATGATGATGCCCCAGGTCCACAGGGTTCCGATGAGCGCGATGCTCGTGACCCAGGTAAAGACGTCCTCGGGCACGACGTAGTTCAGCACCACCGCGAGCAGCATTACGGCCGCGGAGGCATGTATGCCCGCGGCCGGTACGTGCTGGGGGCTGAGCGCCGCAAAGGCACGCGGACCCTGGCCGCGCTGCGCCAGCGACCACAGCATGCGGCCGGTGCTGAACAAGCCGCTGTTGCAGGAGGAAGTGGCCGCAGTGATGACCACCACGTTGATGATGCTGGCCGCGGCCGGCACGCGCAGTCTCTCGAACACAAATACGAACGGGCTGACGCTCGGGCTGAGCTCGGTCCACGGCACCAGTGCCATGATGATGGCGAGCGCGCCGAGATAGAAAATCAGGATTCGCAGGATGATGCCGTTGGTTGCCCTGGGCAGCACCACCGCCGGGTTCTGCGCCTCGCCCGCGGTCACGCCGATCAGCTCCACGCCCGAGTAGGCGAACATGACGATCTGCAAGGTGAGCAGCACGCCGACGATGCCGAAGGGCAGGAAACCGCCGTGCGACCAGAGATTGGCGAAACTGGCGCCGGCGCCAAGTTCCCCGACGTGGAACACGATCACCGTAAGGCCGGCGGCGATCAGCGCCACGATGGTCACCACCTTGATCAGTGCGAACCAGAACTCCAGCTCGCCGAACACGCGCACCGCCAGCAGGTTCGAGCCATAGAGCGCACCGAGCGCGATCAGCGCCGGCAACCACTGCGGCACCTGCGGAAACCAGTAGCGCACATAGATACCTATGGCGGTCAGCTCCGCCATGGCGATGACGACCCACATGAACCAGTAGGACCAGCCTGTTACAAAGCCCGCGAACGGCCCGCAGAACTCCTCGGCGTAGATGGCAAACGAGCCGGCCACCGGGCGGTAGGTCAGCAGCTCCCCCAGCGCGCGCATGATGAAAAAGATGGCCGCACCTCCCAGGGCGTAGGCGAGCAGCAGGCCGGGGCCGGCGTTATGAATCGCCTTCGCGGAGCCGAGGAACAGCCCGACGCCGATCGTTCCACCGATGGCGATGAGCTGGATGTGGCGACTGCGCAGGTTGCGCGAGAGGTCAGAGCCTGGTTGCGACATGAGTGCTCCGAAGTGTAGGTGACAGTCGTGTGTTGCCGCTGCGCCGCTCACAGCACCGGCGGGGGTCCCAGCAGCGCGTAACGCCGTCCCTGCGGCAGCTCGTAGCGCTGCACGAGCGTGGCGGCCCCGGATGCCGCGAGGCTCCCGGCGATGCCGTCGGTGTCGGGGCCGCGCGGGTGCAGGCGCTCGAGCCAGCCTGTGAGGGCACCGGGGGCGTGACCGGGCATGAGCACCAGCACCCGCGCCTCGCGGCCGTGGGCGCTGAACCAGCCGGTCACGGCGCTGCGCGGCGTGTGCGCGCTGCTCGTGAGGATGGTAAAGCGGGTGTTCAGGCCACGGTCGAGTATGGCGATCGTCGTCTCGTCCGGATCGAGGAGCGCGAGCATCTGCCGCGCGCAGTCGGCGTGGATGCGCCGCGCGAGCCCGGGCAGATCCTGCCAGCGATCAACGACCGGCAGCGCGGCGAGCGCCGTGAAACATAGCGCGGCCGCGTAGCCTGTGTACGTCCAGGTGAGGCTGCGCTGCAGATCGCCGCGGTGTTGCGATCGCGCGGCGAGGAGGAGCGCCGTCAATGCCGAGATGCCGGCGGCAAGCGCCGCCGCCAGGCACACCAGCGGCGCACCGGCGCCCGAGGCGATGAGGAGGCCGAGCGCGGCAACCAGCACGCCGCTCAGCGCGGCGACCAGGGTGCGCGTCCCGGTCACGGCCAGCTGATCGAGCCGCGTTGGCGAGCGCTGTGCGTCGCAGGCCCACAGACCGGTCAGAACAGCGAGCCCGAGGAGTGCCGGAGCGGCGTAAATATCGCGCGCCGTGGCCGCCACCGACAGCAAAGCCAGGAACGGCAGGCTCGAGCCGACCGCGAACCGCCACGCTGTACCGGATGGTCCCGCCTCGCGCACCCGGGTCCAGGCCCGGCACAGCGCCGCCGCAACCGCGAGCGTCCACGGCAGCAGGTACAGCGGCAGCTCGAAGAGGTACTTGCCCGGGGTGTTGTGGTGTCCGGTCGTGTAATCGAGGGTCGCGGGAGCGGCGACCTGGGTGAATCGTCCCACGACGTTGTGCCAGAAGAGCGCGCGCAGCGCGTCCGCACCATGCTCGGTGTGTGTGACCGCGAAGACCCACGGGCCGATGATGAGACCCTGGAGCGTGAGTCCGACGTACAGCTCCCAACGGCGCAGCTCCGACCAGCGCCGCTCCCACACGATGAGGGTGATGAGCGCCAGGGCCGGCACCAGCCACCCGGGGACGCTCTTGGCCATGAATCCGATCGCAGCGCCGAAGTGCATCAGCGTGTAGAGCGCGGCTTTGTGAGGGCCGGGGGGCGCGCGGTAACCGAGCCAGGCGCCCAGCAGCGAGACGGCGCTGCCGGCCAGCAGGCAGGCGTCCGGCGCGAGCCAGATGCTCACGCGAAACGCCGTCAGCGCGCTCGCGGCGACCAGCGCCGCGATCAGCGCGGACACCGCATCCGTCTGCATCGCCAGCGCCAGCGCCCCCACCGCCAGCGCGGTGATCATCGCGTACAGCAGGTTGGGGGCGCGTGCGCCCCCTGCGGAATCGCCGAACAGGGAGATGGCAGCCCCCGACACCCAGTAAGACAGCGGCGGCTTCTCGAGGAACGGCGTGCCGGCAAGCTGCGGCAAAGTGCGATCGCTCTGCTGGCTCATGCGCCAGGCGATGTCGGCCTCGCGTGGCTCATCGGGCGTCCACAAGCCGCGGCCGAACATGCCCGAGAGCCACAGCGGCGCCAGTGCCAGCACGATGAGCACGCCCACTGAATGCGCGGGCACCGATGGACGCGGCAGCGAGATCAACAGCCCCCCTCAGGGTCCTCAAGGGTCGACCCTGGCAAGCGGGGCAATTATGCGTAGGTCAGGCTAGAGAGAGTAGCGCACGATCATGCGCACGACGCGGGCGTGATCGGCCGACCAATGGGTGAATCCCTGGCAGACCTGCTGCGTGCCGTCCTCCGGCGCGCTTTGCGAGTATTTTTCCGCGAACC
>DASWUP010000041.1:0-4823 GCA_036401635.1 Steroidobacteraceae bacterium | reverse complement strand
GCCGCTCTTGGTCATGGCGAGTTCTCCGTGCCGTGTCAGGCGGCTTGCTCGAGCAACTGGCCCTTTTCCAGATGCAGGGTGCGCC
Source organism: Steroidobacteraceae bacterium (assembly GCA_036401635.1). Taxonomy (GTDB): domain Bacteria; phylum Pseudomonadota; class Gammaproteobacteria; order Steroidobacterales; family Steroidobacteraceae; genus 13-2-20CM-66-19. The sequence continues at coordinate 4,738 of DASWUP010000041.1, read as the reverse complement.
GGGCGAACTCGGCGGCCTTGGGATCATGGGTGACCATCAGGATCGTCTTGCCGTGTTCGCGGTTCAACACTTGCAGCAGACCCAGAATTTCATCGGCGGTCTTGCGATCCAGGTCACCGGTAGGCTCGTCGCAAACGAGCAGCTGTGGGTCAGACACCAGCGCGCGCGCGATCGCGACGCGTTGCTCCTGACCACCGGACAACTCCTTTGGCTTGTGCTTGGCACGGTCGGCAAGTCCGACTACCTGCAGGGCAACCGCGACATTCTTCTTGCGCTGCGCAGACGAGAGCTTGGTCAGCAGCAGGGGTAGTTCGACATTGCCCTCGGCGCTCAGCACCGGCATCAGGTTGTAGAGCTGGAACACGAAGCCCACGTTATGGGCGCGCCAGTGCGCGAGCTGGCCGCTGGAGAGCTGGTCGATGCGCTTGCCCCCGACCATGATCTCGCCGGAGCTCGGCTTATCGAGACCGCCGATCAGATTGAGCAGCGTGGTCTTGCCCGAGCCGGACGGACCCATCAGCGCGACGTAGTCACCCCTGGGAATGTCCAGAGTGAGTCCGTGCAGGACTTCGATTTTCTGCTTGCCCCGCTCGTAGACCTTGGTGACGTGGCGGACCTGAACCATGGACTCGGACATAGCAACCTCAGCTCAAAGAGGATGGATGAATGGAATCACGGCGCCCAGGATTGGTCACGGTTTGGCGGCCCTGACAGCCGCATCGTCCTTGAGTTCGGCCGGCGCGTCGACGATCACCGCCTCCCCGGGGCTCACGCCGGCCAGCACCTGGCGTGAATCGCCGCTCGTGCCGCCGAGCGTCACCGTGCGTCGCTGCGCCTTGCGCCCGTTCAGTACGAAAACGACGTCGTGGTCGCCTTCCCGGCGTATAGCCGCAGTCGGTACCAGCACGCCTGCCACTCGCTGCTGAAGCTGTGCGGCAGGCTTCTTGTCCTCGAGGAACGAAACGCGCACACCCATGTCCGGCACGATGCGAGCGTCCTTGACGTCGAGACCAATGCGCACCTTCACAGTCGCCTTGGAACGATCGGCTGTCGGGATGATTGCGATGACATGCGAGGGAATCTTCCAGTCGGGATAGGCGTTCAACACCGATTCCACCGGCTGCCCCGGTTGCACACGGTTGATGTAGGCCTCGTTGACGTCAACCTCGATTTCGAGCGAATCCATGTCGACGATCGTGCCGATACCGGTACGTGTGAAGCCGCCGCCCGCCGAGAACGGCGAAACGATTTCCCCGACCTGCGCGGCCTTCGCTATCACTACGCCCGCGAACGGTGCACGCACCGTACAATATCCGAGTTGCACCTGCGCCGAGCGCACGTTGGCCTGGGCAACCTCAATCTGCTTGCGCTGCCCCTGCACCTGGGCCGCCTGGGCAGCGACCTGAGTGCGCGCCTGCTCCACCGCTTGCTCGGAGACGAGATTGCGCTTGACCAGGTCCTCAGCGCGTTTCACATCGCGTTCGCTCTGCGCAAGCTGCGCCTGGTATTGCACCAGCAGCGCCTGAGCTGAATGCAATTGCGCCTGCCCCTGTGCCAGTGCCGCCCTCTGCGCCGTGTCCTCCAGACGCCCGAGCACCTGTCCCGCCTCAACGCGCACACCTTCCTCGATGCGCACCTCGGTCAAGGTCCCGGTAATCTGCGCCGAGACCGTCGCTTGACGACGGGCGGTGACGTAGCCGGTTGCATCGAGTACCGAGGCGCTCGCACCGCCACTCGCCATCGGCTGCGCCATCGCTGTGTGCACCGGCAGGGCCGCGCGGCCGGACAGGCCCAGCCAGGCACCGGCCGCGCTGAGCGCGACGAGCACCACGAGGCCGCCTGCGATCCAGCGGCGCCGCCGGGGGTCGACCCCTGATTCGCGCTGATTGCGGTCGATGCGCAGCTGTCCCAACAGCGCTTGGTTATCCGTGTCCGGTGGCATCGATCAAATCCGCGTGCGCAAGCGCGCAAAGATATCACAGGCGCGGTGAGTTGCCGTCGCTGCGGGAATAGACAGTGCACACCCCGGCGCATACAGTGCACGCCCCGGCGCATACCTCAGCTGGAGCAGCGCGTGACAAATGTCACACCGCGTGCAGCCGCGGCGGCGCGCTCAACCGGAAGTGATCTGCGCGATGAGCCGGCGCGCCTGTGCGAACTCGGGCGCGATCAGCAGCGAGTGTTCGAGCGCGTCACGCGCCATGACCGGTTCGCCGTGGTCAAGCAGATCGCGGGCCAGCAGCAGGTAGGCCTCCGCCGCGCCCCAACCCGGCAGCTGCTCGGTGTCGGCCCGCTCGGCTTCGAATGCCGCGACCGCCTGGCGCAGCTTCACCAGCGCGCGCTCTTTGTTGCCGCCTATCTCTGGCGAGAGCTGGTAGTCGCTCATGGCATCCAGCAGCAGCACGCGTGGATTTCGCGCTGCCAGCTGCAGCGCCCTGCCGATGTCGCGGCGCGCGCGGTTGACTGCGTAGAATGCGTGCCAGCCGTTTGCTTCAAGAGGTGTCGCCAGGCACGCGGCCCGCAGCGCAAGTGCCTCGGCAAAATCTGCCTGCACGGCGAGTGCGCCGTCCACCTCGTTGACGCAGCGCTGTGCCAGTTGTGCCGTGGACCCGCCCTGGGCGGCAGCGCGGCTGTGCGCGGCGAGCTGCGCCAGGCGCCAGGAGAGCAGCCCCGCGTAATAGCCGTGCAGCCGGTCGTGCGATTCGTCGGCAGCGACCGAGTCCTCCAGGCTTCTGAGCGCGGGCGCGTCCTCGGTGTAATAGCCGTACTGAATACGACTCTCGATATCGCGCCACGAGGTCTCGGCGCGCGGCGCGCCAAGGCACACGCTCACCAGCGCAGCAGCGGCGAGCGCACAGCACCGCAGGCGCGACCGCCGGTCGCGGCGGCAGTGAGTGCGGGCGGTGCTCTTGGGGCTGCGCTGCAAGTCTCCGCCGTTCAGTAGAATGTGCGCGCGCATGCAGAACCATAGCACAGCCTCACGAGCATCCGCCGCCTCCCCGGCGGTGGCGGCGCTGATCGATATTGGTATCAATCTCGCGCACGACAGCTACGACGCCGACCGCGATGCGGTGATCGCCCGCGCGCAGGCAGCAGGCGTGGTGCAGATGATGATCACCGGGTCGACGCTCGCGAGCACCCAGCGTGCGCTCGGGCTCGCGCGCGCTCACCCGGGACGGCTGTTTGCCACTGCCGGCGTTCACCCGCATCATGCGAGCGAGCTCACTGCGCAGCGTGCGGCCGAGCTCGAGGAACTTGCCCGGCAACCCGAGGTGGTGGCGGTCGGTGAATGCGGGCTCGATTATTTCAGGGACTTCTCGCCGCGCGACGCGCAGCGGCAGGCTTTCCACCGACAACTCGAGCTGGCAGCCAGGGTGGGCAAGCCGGTGTTCCTTCACCAGCGTGATGCGCACGCCGATCTCGTGGCGATCCTGCGTGAACATGCCGCGCAGTGGCGCGGCGTGGCACATTGCTTCACCGGCTCAGGCGATGAGCTCAACTGCTACCTGCAGTTGGGACTGGCGATCGGCATCACCGGCTGGATCTGCGATGAACGCCGCGGCAGGCACCTGGCCGCGCTCATGCCGCAGATTCCCGCCGAGCGGCTGCTGCTCGAGACCGACGGGCCGTATCTGCTGCCGCGCGACCTCAGCCCCAAACCCGCCTCGCGCCGCAACGAGCCGGCATATCTTGCGCAGGTCGCCGCTGCGGTGGCGCGCGCCCGCGGCGAGTCGGTCGAATCGCTCGCACGCTCGAGCACCGCCGCGGCGCGCGCCGTGTTTGGGCTGCCCGAGCTTTGAGGGCACGACCCGAGCTCGGCGAGAATCGACACGCAGATTTCATCCTAAGTGATTGTATCTAAATGCATGAGGCCGAACCATGGATCTGAAGCAGCTGAGCGGTTCAATCGGAAAAACCTGGGAGACTTCCATTGTCGAGCAGCTCATCGCCTACGTGCGCATTCCCAACAAATCGCCCATGTTCGATCCGCAGTGGGAGCGCAACGGGTACATGGAGGCGGCGGTGCAGCTCATGGAGCAATGGTGTCGCGCGCAGCCGCTGCCGGGCATGCGCGTGGAGGTGCGGCGCCTGCCCGGCAAGACGCCGCTGCTGCTGCTTGACGTGCCCGGCGAGCTGCCCGGCTGTGTGTTGCTCTACGGGCATCTGGACAAGCAGCCGGAATTCACCGGCTGGCTGCCGGGCTTAGGTCCCTGGGAGCCGGTGCTGCGCGAGGGCAAGCTCTACGGTCGCGGCGCCGCCGACGACGGCTATGCGGTGTTCAGCTCGCTCACGGCCATCGCCGCCCTCAAGGAACAGAAGGTGCGCCTGCCGCGCTGCCTGGTACTGATCGAGGCCTGTGAGGAGAGCGGCAGCGTCGATCTGCCGGCGCACCTCGCCACTCTCGGCACGACGCTCGGGGAACCCTCGCTCGTGGTGTGCCTGGATGCGGAGTGCGGCAACTACGATCAGGTGTGGTGCACGACCTCGCTGCGCGGCAATCTTGTGGGCACCCTGAGGGTGCGTGTGCTGACCGAGGGCGTGCACTCGGGAATGGCTACCGGCATCGCGCCGACCCCATTTCGCATCCTCGAGCAGCTCCTGGCGCGCATCGAGGATCCAGTCACCGGCGACCTGCTGCTCGATGAGCTGCACGTCACCATGCCGCCCGACCGGCGCGCCCAGGCGAGCGCGGCCGCGCAGGTGCTGGGAGCTTCAGTGGCCGGGAAGCTTCCGTGGG
>DASWUP010000040.1:0-13073 GCA_036401635.1 Steroidobacteraceae bacterium | reverse complement strand
TGGGGATTCGGGACCTGGGGATTGATGATCCACACCTCGGGCCACAACCACGGATCGCGCAGGTACATCGATGCGATGCCCCAGAGCGTGTCGCCGCGCTTGACCGTGTAGTGCTTCGGCGCGTTCGGGTTGATCATGCCGCTGGTATCGGTGCGAGCCGCAGCGGGAGCTGCAGCCGTGGCGCCGGCGGCGCTGATGGCGGCTTCCGTCGCCGTCATCTCATGCTCGGCGGGAGCCGCGGGCGCTTCGCCGGGGGACGCGGCGACGGGCGCTACGGAAGGCGCGCTTGTTTCGGTGTGCCGCAGATGCGAGCATCCGGAAACCGCGATCAAAAGGATCAGCAAGCTCGCGGCAACGCGGGCTCCAAGTACTTGATTTGAGACCATCCTCCACTCCTCATTGCGCGAAGCGGACCACACGACCTGCGCCCGAGATTCTAGTTGTTATACTGGCATGGTGCCCGGTCAGCATACGAATTAATGTCACGTTTGTGCGCTGGATCACGGGTGGCGCCGCCCCCACATTAGACCTAACGCATGGCCTTGAGAATCATCCTGGAGTTCCCTGACCCCCGCTTGCGCACGCGCGCGCAGCCGGTGACCCGCTTCGACGCGGCGCTCGCCACGCTGATCGGGGACCTGTTCGAGACCTTGTACGCCGCTCCGGGGATCGGGCTCGCGGCGACCCAGGTCGATGTCCACCAGCGCGTGATCGTGATCGACCTCTCCGCGGAGCACAACCAGCCGCTGGTGCTCGTCAACCCGCAGATCCTCTCGCGCGAAGGGCAGGCGAGCACCGAGGAAGGGTGTCTGTCGGTGCCGGGGATTTTCGATGAAGTGCAGCGCGCGGCCAGGATCCGCGTGCGCGCGCAGGATGCCAGCGGCGAGTTTTTCGAGCGCGATTACGAGGACATCCTGGCGGTGTGTATCCAGCACGAGATGGACCACCTCGAGGGCAAGCTGTTCGTTGACTACCTGTCGGATCTGAAGCGCGAGCGCATTCGCAAGAAGCTCGAGAAGGAGCGCAAGGAGCGCACGCCGCACGCCGCTGCGGTGAGCGCAGGCAGCGCGCACCGCGCGTATTGACGTTGCGCGTCGCCTTGGCCGGCACGCCGGAGTTCGCGCTGCCAGCCCTCACGGCGCTGCTCGCTCAACACAGCGTCGTCGGGGTTCTGACGCAGCCGGATCGGCCGAGCGGTCGCGGCCGCAAGCTCGCCGCAAGTCCCGTGAAGATTGCGGCGCAGGCCCATCGCCTGCCGCTCGCCCAACCGCAGACTCTCAACAACGCCGCCGGGCGCGCAGCGCTCGAAGCCTGGGGTCCGCAGCTCCTGGTCGTCGTGGCCTATGGGCTCATTCTGCCGCGCGAGGTCCTCACGCTGCCGCCCCTCGGCTGCGTCAACAGACATGCGTCTCTGCGGCCGCGCTGGCGCGGCGCGGCACCCATTCAGCGAGCCATCCTCGCCGGCGACACTGAAACCGGCGTCACGCTCATCCAGATGGACGCAGGCCTCGACACCGGTCCGATGCTGCTGCAGCGGCGGCTCGCCATTTCCGCGAACCACACCGGCGGCTCGTTGCACGATGAATTGTCCACACTCGGCGCTTCCGCCCTGCTCGAAGCGCTGGATGGATTGTCCGCCGGCACGCTCAGGGCCAGCGCGCAACCGCTCGAAGGTGTCACGTACGCGGCCAAGATCCAGAAGAACGAGGCCCGGATCGACTGGAGCCGCGACGCCCTCGAGATCGAGCGTCAGATCCGGGCCTTCAATCCGTGGCCTGTGGCCGAGACCCAACTCGCGGGCGAGCCGCTGCGGATCCTGGCGGCGCAGGCGGAAGTCACGAGCGGGCGCCTGCCTGCGGCTTCTGTCGAGAACGAGCTCGAAAAAGGCGAGAAAAATGATAATCTGGGCTCGATCATCTCCTTACATGACGACTTCATGCTGGTGCGATGCGGTCGTGGCTACCTGCGCGTGACGCAAGTGCAGAGGCCCGGACGCCGTCCGGTCAGCGTCCGCGACTACTCGCACAGCGTCGCCCTCGCGGGACGCAAGCTTGGCTAGAACCCCCTGGGCGCCGGGCGCGCCGGCGCTGGCGGCGGCGGCGCGGGCGGTCGATCAGGTGGTCTCAAACGGCCGCTCGGCAGACGCCGCGCTTGCCTCGCTCGAGAACGCCCCTGACCGGGCGGCGGTTCGCGCCATCGCGCTGGGCACTATTCGCTGGTACCTGCGCCTCGCGCCCGCAGTCGACGCGCTGCTGAGGCATCCGTCCGGGGTGGCGAGCATCATCCGGGCGCTGCTGACGGTCAGCGCGCACCAGGTCGAGTACTCGCGCAACGTCCCGGAGGCGACCGTGCACGCGGCAGTCGATGCGGCGCGGGTGCTGGGGGCGCAACGGGTCACCGGGCTCACGAACGCCGTGCTGCGCAGGTTCGTTGCCGAGCGCACCTCCCTCCTCGCCCGCGTGGATGAGCAGCTGCCGGCGCGCACGGCACATCCGGCCTGGCTCGTCGAGCAGATCGCGGCCGCCTGGTCTCATCAGTGCTTAGGCATACTGGCGGCTAACAACGGCCATCCACCCATGACTGTGCGGATCGACCCCTCGCGCGTGGGTCGGCCGGCCTACCTGGTGCAACTGGCCGAAGCGTCAATCGACGCACAAGAGATACAGTGGACTCCGTGCGCGGTAACTTTGAATCATCCTGTAGCCGTCAGCCGCCTGCCGGGTTTTTCGGAAGGGGCGGTCTCAGTCCAGGACGCGGGCGCGCAGCTCGCAGCGCCCCTACTGGACGTGCGCGGCGGCATGCGGGTACTGGATGCCTGTGCGGCCCCCGGGGGCAAGACCGCTCATCTGCTGGAGCAAGCGGGCGAAGGTGCAGACCTCACGGCGGTGGACATCGACGCCGTCCGGGTGGGGCTGATCGAGGAGACCCTGCGGCGCCTGAGGCGCACCGCTCGGCTGGTAGTGGCCGACGTTCGCGACCCGGGGACCTTCTGGGACGGCCGGCCGTTCGAGCGGATTCTGGTGGATGCTCCCTGCTCCTCGACAGGGGTGATCCGCCGTCACCCGGACATCAAGCTCCTGCGACGCGCTCGGGACATTCCGGCGTTCGTCGCCGGACAGCTTGCAATTCTCAGGGGCGCGGTAACCATGCTGGCTCGCGGCGGCCGGCTCGTGTACTCGACCTGCTCGGTACTGCCTGAGGAGAACGAACAGGTCGTGAAACAGCTGCTGGCGGCGGAGCCGCAGATGGCGGTTGCCGCAAGCCCCCCGGGCCGCGCGTTCGCGCCGGGTGCGGTCGATTGCGCCATCGGGGTGCAGCTGCTGCCCGGAGCAGAGGCGGGGACCGACGGCTTCCATTATGCTTGTCTCGAAAAGACAACGGCTGGAACGTAAGCCCTTGCCATCGGTCCAGTTGACCTGAGCACCGCGACCCCCCTAAAGGCTGGACGCATCTGCGCGACCCCTCATCATGGACGGTTTGACCCGCAGGGGGCTGCTCGCGACGGTGTGCGCCATCGCACTTACGGCCTGGAATCTCGGGTACGGCGACGCGCTCGACGGGGTACTCGAGGTGCGCTCCGCCTACGTGAACATCGACAAGGGGGTGTTTCTGCTGCACGCGCGCATCGAGTACCCGGAGAGCCCGGCGATTCGCAACGCGCTGCGCGACGGCCTGACGCTCACGTTTGACCTCAACGCGCGGGTGGCTCGTGAGCGGCGCTTCTGGTTCAACGCGAACATCGTCGACCTGACGCTGCTGCGCGAACTGAGCTATCACGTGGTGAGTGACCGTTACGTGGTGCGCGACACGCGCAGCGGCGATCAGGAGAGCTTTCCGACGCTCGACGAGGCGCTGCGGTACCTGGGCAGGGTGGATGCCTGGCCCATCCTGGTGGAACCGCAGCTCGACAACGGCAACTACACCATCAGCGTGCGCGCCGGCGTGCGCCGCGGTCACCTGCCGGCCTCGCTGCGCGCCATTCTGTTCTGGACCGATGACTGGGCACGCGTCAGCGAGTGGTACTCATGGTTACTGCCGGTGTGAACGCGCGCGCGCGGCGGGGCCTGCGCTGGGTCGCGGTCGCGCAGGGGCTGCTGTGGAGCGCCATCGGACTTGGAGCGTTCCTGCTGCTCGCGAAGAGCGTGCAGAACTCCTCGGAATTCGGCCGCCTGCAGCCCTGGATCCTGCTGGTCGACCTGTGTGGCGTGGTCGCGCTCAGCGTGCTGCTCGCGCGCAAGCTGTGGCGGCTGGTGCGCGACTATCGCGCGCACGTCCCCGGCTCGCGTCTCACGGCGCGCACCGTGGGCATCTTCGGCGCGCTGGTGGTTGCGCCGCTGTTGATCGTGTACCTGTCGTCTCTCGAGTTCATCAATCGCGGCATCGACAGCTGGTTCCGGGTGGAAGTGAAACAGGGACTGGTCGATGCCCTGGGGTTGTCGCGCGCGGCGCTTGATCTGCGCATGCGTGAGTACTCGGGCCGAACAGTAGCGCTCGCCGGGGCACTGGCCAGCGCCGCGCCCGCCGAGGTGCAGTCACGACTCGATGTGGAACGACGCGCCAGCCAGGCGCTGGAAATCGTCCTGTTCGGCGCACACGCGGGGATTCTCGCCGCGAGCCTCGAGAGTCCCCTGGAAGGCCTGCCCTCGCAGCCACCTCCGGATCTGGTGCGACAGGTGGAGCAGCGCCTGCCTTACGTCACTCTCGAGACGCGCGCCGATGGTCACTACCTCATCCGCACGGCCGCGGCGCTCGCCGACTCCGCCGCGAGCCGCGACCCGCGCTTCGTGGTGGCGATCTACCCCGTGCCGGCGCAGCTCGCCGCGCTGTCTGAAGCGGTGCAGAGCTCCTACCACCAGTACAGCGACCTGGCCGCCCTGCGCGAGCCTTTGAAGTACAGCTTCCGCCTCACACTCACCGTCGTGCTGCTGCTCGCCATGCTGGCGGCCATCTACGGCGCGATCTACTCGGCGCAGCGCCTGGTGCGTCCGGTGCAGGATCTGATCGAGGGCACGCGCGCGGTCGGTAAGGGCGACTTCGGCACGCGCCTGCCGCTACCCTCGCGCGACGAGATGGGTTTTCTGGTGCACTCTTTCAACGACATGACCAAGCGCCTGCGACGCGCGCGCGCCGAAGCAACCCATAGCCAGCAGGCCGTGGAGCGCGAGCGCCAGCGTCTCGCCATCATCCTGGCGCGGCTCTCGACCGGCGTGCTGGCGATCGACCGCAGCCTGACGGTGCGCACCGCGAACGAGGCCGCGGGGGCGATCCTCGGCACAGATCTGTCGGCGGCCACCGGGCGAGCGCTGCCCGAGCTCGCCGCGGGCAACGAGCGCCTGGGGCAGTTCGTCGCCGCGCTCGCGGTGCGTTTTGCGGCCGGCCGTGAAGAGTGGCGCGAGCAGCTCGATCTGGACGGTGCCGCCGGACGCCGCACGCTCATGTGCGCCTGTACGCCACTGCCGGGCGAGGACAGCGACATGGGCTTCGTGATCGTGTTCGATGACATCACGACGCTCCTGCAGGCGCAGCGCGATGCCGCCTGGGGCGAGGTCGCGCGGCGCCTGGCGCACGAAATCAAGAATCCCCTCACGCCCATCCAGCTGTCGGCCGAGCGCCTGCGCCGTCGCCTGCGTGCCGGCATGAACGAGCGCGACGCCGAGATTCTCGAGCGCGGCACGCGCACCATCGTGCAGCAGGTGCAGAGCATGCAGCAGATGGTGAACGCGTTCAGCGAATACGCGCGCACGCCGGAGATGCAGATCACACGCTTCAGCCTGAACCAGCTCGTCACCGAGGTGGCGGACCTGTACCGTTCGCAGGATCCACTCACGCGCATCCGCCTGGAGCTCGATGAGCACCTCGAGGGCATCGAGGCCGATCGCAGCCGGGTGCGGCAGATCCTCAACAACCTCGTGACCAACGCCCTGGAAGCGCTTGATGGCGTTGACACCCCGACGCTCGAGATCTCGACCCGGCTCGAGAGCAGCGCCGATGCCGAGTACGCCGGCGTGACTGTATGTGACAATGGCCCGGGTTTTCAGCGCGAGCTCCTCGGCAAGGTGTTTGACCCGTACGTCACCAGCAAGCCGAAGGGGACGGGTCTCGGGCTCGCCATTGTGAAGAAGATCGTCGAGGAGCACGGTGGGCGAATCGATGCGGACAATCGGCCCGAAGGCGGAGCACGCGTGCGCGTCGTGCTGCCGGTGAAGGATAGCACCCGGTCCGCCGCGGGAGGCGCGCGCGAGCGGCGGGATCAGTTGCGGAGGGAAAGGGCATGAGCGGTCCACATATTCTGGTGGTCGATGACGAGGCGGACATCCGCGGTCTGCTGAAAGAGATCCTCTCCGAGGAGGGGTACGAGGTGGACGTCGCCGCCAATGCCGCGCAGGCGCGCGCCTCGCGCGCCCGGCACATACCCGATCTCGTGCTGCTCGACATCTGGATGCCGGACGTGGACGGGATCACGCTGCTGCGTGAATGGTCCGCCGCCGCCACCGACGGCTGCCCGGTGGTGATGATGTCCGGACACAGCACGGTGGAGACGGCCGTGGAGGCCACGCGGCTCGGCGCCTTCGACTTCGTGGAGAAGCCGCTGTCGCTGGCAAAGCTGCTGCGCACCGTGGAGCGCGCCCTCGATGCAGGCCGGCGGCACCGTCAGTCGGGCAAGCTCCTCGGCTCACCGCTCGCTGTACCGATCGGCAAGAGCAGGCTCATGCAGCAGCTACGCGCGGAGTTGCAGCAGATGGCCGCCAATCCCTCGCCGGTGTTGCTGGTCGGAGAGCCCGGCTCCGGGCGCGAGGCTTTCGCGCGTTATCTGCACGAGCGCGGCCCGCGCGCCAGCGCGCCGTTCGTGCCGCTCATCGCCTCGAGCCTGCGTGACGCGGACCCCGAGAGCCGGCTGTTCGGCCGCGAGGAAGCGCCTGGGCAGAAGGTCGCGGGCGTTCTCGAGGAGGCGGGCAACGGGACGCTGTTCATCCACGAGCTGGAGGACCTGCCGCCCGGCGTACAACGGCTGCTGGTGGGCGTGTTCGAAGCGGGGCAGTTCACGCGGCTGGGGGGCAGCGAGCCGGTCAGTTTCCGTGCACGGCTGCTGGCCTCCGCGCAGCCCGGTGTCGAGCAGCGCGCCGGCAGCGCAGACCTGCGGCGTGATCTGCTTGCGCACGTCAACGTGTTGATCATGCGCGTGCCGCCGCTGCGCGAGTATGCCGAGGACGTGCCCGAGCTGCTGCGGCATCAGGTCGATCGCCTGGTCGACGCCGACGGGCTGCCGTTCCGGCGCTTCAGTGTCGCGGCACAGAACCGCTTGCGCAACTATCCATGGCCGGACAACGTGCGCGAGCTGCGGCACCTGGTGCATCGCCTGCTGATACACGGTGGCGCGGAAGAAATCCGGCTGGAGGAAATCGAGCGCGAGCTCGCGGTGCAGGCTCCACCGAACGAGCCGCTGGTGAAGCAGGACCTGCTGGCGCTGCCGCTGCGCGAAGCGCGCGAGCAGTTCGAGCGTGCCTACCTGCAGCAGCAGCTGCTGCTTTGTAACGGCAAGGTCGGGCAGCTCGCCAAGCGCGTCGGCATGGAGCGCACCCACCTGTACCGCAAGCTGCGCTCGCTCGGTGTCGATTTCCGCAACATCAGCGAGGACTAACGGCCAAGCGCTGACAGCTCATGGCAGTCAGCAGCGACTAGCTCGACTCGCCAGCCTCGGCGGGGTGAGCTCACCGCGCATGTTCGGCGCTTGGCCCTCGCGCCCGGCCCGGCGGCCGCCATCGCCGCGGCACGTCCGCTGCGCAAGCGTTGCGGGGCGGCCGTCAGTGCAGATGCGCGGCCAGAAAGCCGTCGAGCTCCTTCAGCATCCTGATGCGCGTCGCGCTGCGCGACAGCCAGTGATCATCGCCTCCGAGGGTCACCAGTGCCACGCTCTTGCCGCTTCGCTGCAGCGCGCGCGCCATGCCCCTGGACTGACTGGGAGGCACGACCGTATCCTCGCTCGAGTACATGAGCATCACCGGCGAGTTGATGCGCGACACCGCATTGACCGGCGAGTTGGCGGCGACCCTGGGGTCCAGCGGCGAGCCGATGGCATCGCGCCAGTAACCCACCTGACTGGACTCTGCGCCCCAGTGCTCCTCGCCGTAGGCACCGAGCTCCGGCAGATTCGAGACGCCGTTGACGCTGACGGCGCAGGCGTACAGGTCAGGCGTAAATGCCACGCCCGCCAGCGCCGCGTAGCCACCGTAGCTCAAGCCGACGATTCCGACGCGGCGCGCATCGGCCACGCCCTGCTCGATCAATGACTTCACCCCGTCGGAGAGGTCGTCCTGCATGAGGCCTCCCCACTGCTTGCGTCCCGCGAGACGAAACGCGTCGCCAAAGCCGGTGGAACCGCGGAACTGCGGCTGCAATACCGCGTAGCCACGCGTAGCGAGGAACTGCGCCCACCAGTCGAAGGCGTAATCGTTGCGGTCCTCGGGGCCGCCATGCGGCAACACCACCAGCGGCAGGCCTTTCTCCGTGCCGCCGGGCGGCAGGGTGAGGTACGCGGGAATGGCGGTGCCGTCGCGGGCCTTGTACGTGATGATGCGTACCTCGCCGAGTTTCGCCTTGGCAAGCCCCGGATACTCCTCGCCGACGATGTCGGCCTTGTGCGTCTTGAAATCCACCAGGTAGTAGGTTGCCGGAAGCGACGGACTGGTGACGTACGCGATCACCCGCCGGCCGTCCTGCGATTCGCTGTACAGCACGACGCGCCGGTCGGGGAAGCTGTGCGCGATATCGCGGGTGCGCTGCTCGACCTGCTGGTCGAAGCAGTGGTATTTCGGATCGACCCCGCCCAGCCACGCGCAAACCGGCGTACCGCGGAAGCGGTCGCGCACCACTGAAACCACGTCCTGGTCCGGATCTTCGAGCAGCACCCGCACCGGGGAGCCATCAAGAGGCAGTGCCAACAGCTTCGGGTGACCCCGCTCGAGTGAGCCCAGGGCTACGATGGCTGAACCGTCCTCGGTGAGCCCCTGCAGGCTCAGCCTGCCGCGGTTCTCCTGATGCAGGATCTCGTGCCAGCCGAGCCCGCTCTTCACCAGGATGCGGTAGACGTTGCCGTCAGGGTTCCAGTCGCTGCGTGCCGCCACATTGCCGTCCTTGTCGACCACCCAGTCAACGGTGAACTGCGTGCCGAGCTCGAGGACGGTGCCGTTACCGGTGCGGGTGTCGACCTGGTAGAGGGAATACACCCAGCCTGAATCGCGACGACGGCCTGCGAGGCGTGTGCCCAATTCCGGGCGCGACATCGGCGCCGAATAGTCGTAGGTCGACATGATGATGGTCTTGGGCTTGCTCACGCGCGGCAGGATCAATGCCTCGCCGGTCACCTGCGGCCGCTCTCCCCCCGACATCAGCATGAGGTGTGTCTGACCGCTGCCGACATCGAGAGCAAAAAAACGGAAGAACTCGTAGCGGCTGCCCTCCTGCAGCGCGTTGCTGTCCGTGATGCTCACCTGGTACAGGAGTGTCTCGCTGTCTGCCCAGGCCAGCGAGCGCAGCTTCGCAGGCGGATCGATCCGCATCGTGCGCCGGGCCTTGTGCGTGGCGACATCGAACACCACGAGCCGCGACTCCGGGCCGGAATCATCCTGCCAGGCGAGCGTGTTGCCGTCCGGACTGAGCACCACCTCCCTGGTCTGCTCGATCATTCCGAACGCTTCGACCGGCGGCGCGTCGGCGCGCCCGACCATGCCGAACGCTTCGGCCGGCGGCGGCGCCGCGGCGCTGGCAGCGCCGGGCATGCAGAAAACACCGAGTAACAGCAGAACCCGCATGGGTAGTCGTGGCGTGCGCATCGGCTCCCCCTATGCGCCTCGTTTTCCGGGGGTTATTCTGCGCGCGGTTGCGGCCGCTAGCCAGTCTCCCCGCAGGCCCCGGGAACGCGGCTGTGCGCCGGGAACGGAGCCTCCTAGGGTCGCTTGGGTGGCGATGGCGGGGAGGGTGGCGAGGGTGCCGGCGGCACGGGCGTGTGCTGCGATTCGCCCGCCGCCTTGAGCTGCGCGGCCGTGTCCTTCTCCAGCTGCACGATCCTGGGCGTGAGAGTCTTCACGTGGCCTTGCATGCGCTCCATCGACTGCTGCATCGCTGTCGGCAGCTTGGCAATGACGGCCTGTCCGGCCTCAGACCGATAGAACGTGAGCATCCCGTCCAGCTCGTGCTGAGTGAATGTGTTGCGGTACACCTCGATCATCATTGGCTCGATGCTCGGCCAATTCAGCTCCTCTTTCACCACCGCCACGATGTTGCGCCCCAGGTCATCCATGATCTTCTGCTGCTTCGGGTTCAGCTGTTGTCCGGCCACAGCCTGCTGCATCGAGGCGCGCACCGTGCCGTCGATCTGTGCCATGTAGGTATCGATGAGCCTGCTACTGTGCATCAGCTCGAAGAGCTGCCTGACCGACTCCTCGGTGGGTTTCGCGCCCTGCGCGAAGGCGGGCTGAATCGCGAACACGGCGCACACGAGGCTCAAGACGAGTTTCATGTGATTTGCTCCTAATCTCCGACTCGGATCACCAACGCGTCGACCTCGGCCGCCCGCAGCTGCCGGCGCACCCTGTTGAGCTGGTCCAGATTGCTGATCGGGCCGATGCGCACCCGATGCCAGACGTCCGCGTCCACCGCGACGCGCTGTACCTTGGCGTCGACGCCCTGCAGCGCAAGCTGCGCGCGCACGCGATCGGCGTCCGCCTCGCTGCGATACGAGCCCGCCTGCAGAACATACACCCCGGGGCGTTCGATCTTCGCCGCCGCCGGCAGATCGCGCTTCACGTCCTTGTCCTTCTCCGGCACCACCACTTCGAAGTTGGGCAGCATCTGGTAAAAGTCATATTTTTCGGAAACTCGGCCCGAACCCACGCCACCGGCGTCGGCGGGCGCAGTGCGATGCGGATCGGGGCGCGGCGCGTCCGCGGGGTCCTGAGTCTTGTGGGCGGTGCTGCCGCCCAGGTAGACGAACGCCATGCTCGTCGCGACGACGCCGACCAGCGCGCCATAGCCGAACTCGCGCAGCCGCCTGAAATCAAGTGAGCGACGCTGCGTGGACTTGTAGTCGCGGGCCGTCAGCTTGGCCATGTGGGTAGTGCCCCATCGGTGCGCGCGTTTTTCACATGCTGTCCGGCGCCGATACGCCGAGCAGCGTCAGCCCGTTGCGCAGCACCTGCTGCACCCCCAGGACCAGCGCCAGGCGCGCGTTGCGCAACGGCGCTTCGTCGACGATGAACTGCTCGGCGTTGTAGTAGGTGTGGAACAGGTTCGCAAGCTCCCGCAGGTAGTGCACCAGGGCATGCGGCGCGCGGTTCACGGCCGCCTGCTGCACTATTTCCGGGTAACGGGTGAGTGAGTTGAGCACTGCCTGTTCGTGCTCGCTCTCGAACATCCCGGCTGAGGTCAGCCCTTGTTCGCGTTCGAAGGACAGGCCGCGGGAGGCGAGCTGTTTCATGACGCTCGCCACGCGAGCGTGTGCATACTGAATGTAGTACACCGGGTTTTCGTTGCTGCGCGACTTGGCAAGCTCGAGGTCGAAGTCGAGCGGCTGGTCGTGACTGCGCATCAGGTAGAAGAAACGGCAGGCGTCGTTGCCGACTTCCTCACGCAGCTGGCGCAGGGTGACGAACTGCGCCTCGCGCTTGCCCATGGGAATCTTCTCGGCGCCGCGGAACAGGCTCACGAACTGGATCAGCGTCGCTTCCAGGCACTCGCCCGGCTGGCCCATGGCGATGAGACCGGCGCGCACCCGCGCGACATAGCCATGATGATCGGCGCCCAGCACGTCGATGAGACGCGCGAAACCGCGCTCGCGCTTCTGCAGATGATAGGCGATATCGGAAGCGAAATAGGTCTTCTGGCCGTTCTCGCGCACCACCACGCGATCCTTCTCGTCGCCGAACTCGGTGGCGCGGAACCAGAGCGCGCCGTCCTGACGGTGCAGCCGCCCCCGTGCTTCAAGCAGCGCGAGCGCGTGATCGATCGCGCCGCTGTCGGCGAGCGCGCGCTCGGAGGCCCAGTGATCGAAGGCCACGCCGAATTCGCCCAGATCATTGCGGATATCTGCCAGCATCTCGGTGAGCGACAGCTCCAGTACCTGGCGAAAGCCATCCGCGCCCAGCAGCTCACGCGCACGCGCGATCAGCGCATCGATGTAGGCTTCCTTGTCGCCCGCCGGAGCGTCCGCCGGCAGATTCGCAAGCACCGCGTCCGCCGGGTGTCGCAGCTGTACGCCGGCCGCGGTTTTGAGCTTTTGCGCGAGCGGACGCACGTAGTCGCCGCGGTAACCGTTCTGCGGAAACGGCAGCTCCTCGCCGCACAGACCGAGATACCGCAGCCAGGTACTGACGGTGAGGATGTCCATTTGCCGTCCGGCGTCGTTGATGTAGTACTCGCGCGCGACGTCAAAGCCCACGGCGGTGAGAAGGTTCGCCAGCGTCGCGCCGTAGGCGGCCTGGCGTCCATGACCCACGTGCAGCGGCCCGGTCGGGTTTGCGGACACGAACTCCAGCAGCACCCGCTCGCCCTGGCCGAGCCTGCTTTCACCGTAAGCGGCGCCGAGGGCATGGATGCTCGCGAGCTCGCGCGCGTATGCCGCGGGCGCGAGGTGGAAGTTGATGAATCCGGCACCCGCCACCTCTGCGCGCGCCACCAAGGGACTCGCCGGCAGCGCGGCCACGATGGCGAACGCGAGCTCGCGCGGGCTCTTGCGCCCCGACTTCGCCAGGCGCAAGGCGATGTTGGTCGCGAAATCGCCGTGCTGTGCATCGCGGGTGCGCTCGACGACCACCGCGGATGCGGCGGGCATCTGCGCAAGCACGCTCCCGGCGAGCTTGTCCAGGGAGGCCAGCAGCAGCTGCTCGAGTTCCTGTTTCAAAGGTGAAGAATCCGCAACGTTTGGCAGGCGTGGTGAGTCTACCCGAAGCGCTGCTGCGATTGGCCGACCGCCAAAGCCAACACTCAGAACAGTTCGATCGGATCCACGTCCAGCGACCAGCGCACCCGGCGCGCGCTCTTGAGCTGCTCCACTTGCGGCAGCCAGGCATCCAGGAACT
>DASWUP010000039.1:0-3881 GCA_036401635.1 Steroidobacteraceae bacterium | reverse complement strand
AGCAGCGTCCAGCTCTTGAACAGGCCGCGCTTGTCGGTAACGGCGAGTGAATGCACCAGCGCGGTGCCGACCAGCCACGGCATGAACGATGCGTTCTCGACCGGATCCCAGAACCAGAAGCCGCCCCAGCCGAGCTCGTAGTACGCCCAGAAGCTCCCGAGTGCGATGCCGCAGGTGAGGAACGCCCACGCGGCGGTGGTCCAGGGGCGCGTCCAGCGCGCCCAGGTCTGGTCCAGCTTGCCTTCGAGCATCGCCGCGCACGCGAACGCGAACGCCACGGCAAAGCCCACGTAGCCGGTATAGAGAATGGGCGGGTGAATCGCCAGCGCCGGATCCTGCAGGATTGGATTCAGATCGTGGCCGTCCGGGGCCGCCGGATCCAGGCGCAGAAAGGGACTTGAGGTGGCGAGCGTGAACAGCAGGAATCCGAAGCTGACGACGCCGAGTACCCCGAGCACGCGTGCTGCGAAGCGCGGCGGCAGGCGCGCGGCTCCGATGGTCACTGCCACGGTCCAGGCGGCAAGCAGCAGGATCCACAGCAGGAGTGACCCCTCATGGGCACCCCACATCGCAGTGACGCGATAGAACACGGGGAGCGCGGAGTTGGAATTCTCGGCGATGTACGCGACCGAGAAGTCATTTCCCACGAAGGATGCGATAAGGCACCCCGCGGCGGTCGCGACCATGACGAACTGGCCGGCGACGGCAGGCGTCACGGCCGCGATCCACCGGTCACGGCCCAGCATGGGACCTGCGATGCCGAAGAACGCCTGCAGCGCCGCGAGCAGCAGCGCGAGAATCAAGGCAAAGTGACCCAGTTCGGGAAGCATGTCAGGTACCCGTTGTTGATGACGGCGCATGGGCCGGGGCCGGTGCGCCCCCGGGAGAGGGCATGGAGGGCGGTGCCGCGCTGTTCGCCCGTGACTCCCCGTGGCGCTTCTTTAACGAGCGTGCAACTTCGGGGGGCATGTACTTTTCGTCGTGCTTGGCGAGCACTTCGTCCGCGACGAAGGTGCCGTCGGAGCGCATATGCCCACGAGCGACGACGCCGGCTCCTTCGCGGAACAGGTCCGGCAGCACGCCGGTGTAGCTGACCGGTACGTCGTGATTGAAGTCAGTCACTACGAAGCGCACCTCGAGGCTTCCCGGCGCGCGCGAAAGGCTCCCCTGGGTCACCATACCGCCGAGCCGGAAGCCCTCGCCCGCGGGCACCTGCCCGGCAGCAACCTGGGTCGGATCAAAGAAAAATGTGACGTTCTGGCGGAAGGCGCTGAGCGCGAGCGCGCCGGCGATGCTCACCCCGCCCACGATACCGAGCACCAGGACCATGCGGCGCCGTCGCGGTGTCATCGCTCCTCCCCCCGCATCGCCAGACGCCGGCGCGCCTCCTCGCGCGAGCGCGCGAGTGCGCGGCGTGCCCACACGATGTTCAGCGCGATCGCGGCGAGCGTGACCGCGTAGGAGGGCCACACGAAGGCGGCATACCCGCCCATGTCGAAAAACTGAGTCATGCGTTTACGATCTCACGAATCCAGCTGGCCGCGCGTTCACGGCTCAAGACCTCGCCGCGCAGGCGCACCAGCAGTATGGCCGCAAAAAACAACGTAAAGCCCAGCAGCATCATCAGCAGCGGCACCAGCATCGACAGCGCCATGGTGGGCTTGGCGAGGCGCATGACCGAGGGCGCCTGGTGCAGCGAGTTCCACCACGTCACCGAGTAATGAATGATGGGCACGTTCACCACGCCCACCACCGCCAGCACCGCGCTGGCGCGGTCCGCCCGCTGCGTGTCCTCAAGCCCGGCGCGCAAACCCATGTATCCGAGATACAGAAAAAGGAGAATGAGTTCCGAGGTCAAGCGCGGATCCCACTGCCAGTACGTTCCCCACATCGGCTGGCCCCAAAGCGCACCCGTCACCAGCGCGGCGAACGTGAACGAAGCACCGATCGGAGCACAACTGGCAGCGACCGCGTGCGCGACCTTGATGCGCCAGATGAGTCCGACCGCAGCGGCACTCGCCATGGTCGTATACACCATGAGTGACATCCATGCACTGGGCGCGTGCACATAAATGATGCGAAAGCCGTCGCCCTGCTGGTAATCGGGCGGCGCCATCACCAGCCCGCCCCACAGTCCGCCGATGATCAGCAGCGCCGCCGGCCACGCAAACCACGGCGTGAGCCGCGCCGCCAGCGTGTATACGTACGGGGGTGAGGCGAGGCGATGAAACCAGGTCCAGGTCATGATGTGCGTGCTGCTGCTATTCCAGGCTGATCCGCACCGCCGCCGCCGCCGCGAGTGGCGCCAGTGTCACAGCGAGCACCGCCAGGGCGGCGAGCAACTCCAGCGGCGCCGCCAGCGGGCCGCCGGTGATCGCGAGCTGCGTGGCGCGCGCACCGAAAATCAGCACCGGCAGGGACAACGGCAGGGTCAGTAGCGACAACAGCGCGCCGCTGCGCTTGATCCCGAGCGTGAGAGCGGCGCCGATCGAGCCGATAAGGCTCAATGCCACACTGCCCACCGCCACGGAAGCGACAATCCCGGGGACCGCTGCCGCCGACACCCCAAGCGAGAAGGCTGCGAGCGGCGCCATGAGCGCGAGCGGCACACCGGTCAATAACCAGTGCGCCACGGTCTTCGCGAATATCAGCCAGGTGAGCGACTGGCCCGACAACGCGTACTGCTCGAGCGTGCCGTCGTAAGCATCGTCGCGAAACAGAAACTCGAGCGCCAGAAGCGACGCCAGCAATGCCCCGGCCCAGACAACGCCCGGGGCCACCTCACGCAGGCGCGACAGCTCCGGAGAAATCGCCAGCGGAAACAGCATCGTGACCATGGCAAAGAACGCCAGCGGCTGTACGAGTTGGCCGCGCTTGCGAAAGGCGAGCGTCAGGTCCCGGGCCAGCGCCAGGCGCGCCGCGTCAAACATTGCAGCCCGATCGGTAGCCGCCCACAAGGGCGCCCGCCGGGCATGGGTCGCGCCCGCTTGTACGACGGGGTGTGTCGCCGGCGAGCCGAAACGGTTCATGCGCTCAGCTCCAGGCGCCGCAGATCGCGCACTGTCGCGGGCAGCTCATGATGGACTGCCGCCACAACCATGCCGCCGCGCTCGAGCTGCTCAGCGATCAAACCCCCCACCAGCTGCTGCCCCTCCGTATCGAGATTGGTCGTCGGCTCATCCAGCAGCCAAAGTGGGACCATCGACAAGGCCAGTCCCGCCAACGCCGCACGTCGTCGCTGGCCGGCCGAGAGGGTGCGCACCAGGCGGTCACACCAGGCGCTCGCGCCGACGCGCTCCAGCGCGCTGTCGAGCGCAGCAGCACCGACGCGACGTCTGACACCGATCCAGTAGTGCAGGTTTTCGCGTGCGCTGAGCTCGGCCTTCAGTGGCGGTTCGTGCCCGAGGTACACCAACGAGCAGTGGAACGTCGCCAGATCGCCGCGCACGTCCTGGCCCTCCCACAGTATGCGCCCCTCCTCCGGGTACATGAGCCCACACACGGTGCGCAGCAGGCTGGTCTTGCCCGAGCCGTTGGCGCCCGTCACCTGGAGGCATTCACCGCTCGAGAGCGAAAAGCACAGCCCCCGCAGCACGTGACGGTCACCGCGCCACAAGTGGAGGTTCTCAACATCGAGGCACTTATCGTGCATGAAGCATGCTGCGGCTCACTTAAGTCCCAGACGTGTTGCCTGAGCACGGCGCGCGAGTCTCGCAAATTCATCGGCTTAGCGCTATACCCTCGGTGTCTCTCATCCGCGTCAGGCGCCGCGAGCTCCGTAGCACGGGAATTGCCGACGTCTGATCAGGCCTCCGAGGAGATTCGGCCGGTCATTGTAAAGAGACGCGCATCGGCGTTCTCGTAGTGTTCGAGAATGAAAT
>DASWUP010000038.1:0-4368 GCA_036401635.1 Steroidobacteraceae bacterium | reverse complement strand
GCTGTTCATATTCATGGGCAAGACCGATCCGGGAGCACCGCAGTACCGCCAGCAGTCGATGATTCTCGTGCCGCGCGACACCCCGGGTATCACGATCCTGCGGCACCTGCCGGTATTTGGCTTCGATGATGCGCCCCACGGCCACATGGAAATCGACTTCAGGAACGTGCGCGTGCCGGCGGACAACCTGCTGCTGGGGGTGGGGCGGGGATTTGAGATTGCGCAGGGACGCTTAGGTCCCGGACGAATTCATCACGCCATGCGACTCATCGGCGTCGCCGAGCGGGCGCTGGAAAAAATGTGCAAGCGGGTGAAGACGCGCGTCGCCTTCGGTCGCCCGCTCGCTGAGCAGTCGGTGACACTCGAGCGCATCGCCGAGTCGCGGATCCGTATCGATCAGGCGCGGCTGCTCGCATACAAGGCCGCCTGGCTCATGAACAAAGTGGGCAACAAGGCAGCCCGCGCCGAGATCGCCATGATCAAGATCGCCTCTGCAGACACCGCCTGCCAGGTCGTGGACTGGGCGATCCAGGCGCACGGTGCCGCGGGCTTGTGCGATGATTTCCATCTCGCCAGCGCCTACGCGCAGGCGCGCGCGCTCCGGCTCGCCGACGGCCCCGATGAGGTGCACCGCAACCAGATCGGTCGGCTCGAACTGGACAAGTACGCCTGATCCGTAAGCCTGGCATTGCAGTGGCCAGGCCGTTTCAGTATGCTTCGCGCCCCTTTTTATCCGAAGGGGCGCGGGCGCTCCCGATCGCTCAAGTCCGCGCATCTCCTTGCCGCACCGGGCGAGCCTTCAATCCGGGCGGCTTTAATCCGCAAGGAGCACACAATGAGGCATTACGAAATCGTATTCCTGGTGCATCCGGATCAGAGCGAGCAGGTGCCTGCGATGATCGAGCGCTATAAGGGCATGATCGCCGCGGGGGACGGGCGGGTGCACCGCCTGGAGGACTGGGGGCGGCGCCAGCTCGCCTACCCGCTCGCCAAGGTGCACAAGGCGCACTACGTGCTGATGAACATCGAGACCGATCAGAAGACGCTCGATGAGCTCACCGGCGCCTTCCGCTTCAGCGACGCGGTGCTGCGTCACCTGGTCGTGAACATGGATGCCGCCGTGACCGACCCCTCCCCGATGGCGAAGGCCGCGGACGAGGAAGGCGAGGGCGCACGCCGCCGCGACCGCGCGCGCGATGAGGGCGGCGCGCCGTCCGACGACGATGACAGCTCCGCCGCCGAGGGCCTGTGAGCGCGCTTAAGCGCCCGCGCCGGCATGTCAGCCGTTAACTGATTCGAGGAACAGCAGCCATGGCAATGCCCAGAGGACCCGGCGGGAGCGGCGGCAGCCGCTTCTCGCGTCGCAAGAAGTTCTGCCGCTTCACCGCCGAAGGCGTGGTGTCGATCGACTACAAGGATCTCGCCACCCTGAAGGGCTACGTCACCGAGACCGGCAAGATCGTTCCGAGCCGCATCACCGGCACGAAGTCCTTCTATCAGCGCCAGCTCGCGGTGGCGATCAAGCGCGCGCGTTTCCTGGCATTGCTCCCCTACACCGATCAGCATTGAGGCCACCGGGATGGACATCATTCTCCTGCAGAAGGTCGCCAATCTCGGCAATATCGGCGATCGCGTGAAGGTGCGCTCCGGCTACGGCCGCAATTTTCTGCTGCCGCAGGGCAAGGCGACGCTCGCAACCGGGGATAACATTGCGCGCTTCGAGGCGCGCCGCGCCGAGCTCGAGCGCCTGGCGCGCGAGCACCTGGTGTCCGCGGAGGAGCGCGCGGCGGCCATGAAGGATTTCAAGCTCACCATTCATGCCAAGGCGGGCACCGAGGGGAAGCTGTTCGGTTCGATCGGCACCAGCGACATCGCCGAAGCTGCCACGCGTGCCGGCTTCAACGTCGAGCGCAGCGAAGTGCGCCTGCCCACCGGCCCGCTGCGCACGCTCGGCGAGCACGCGATCACTCTGCACCTGCACGCCGACATCGACGTGCCGCTGCACGTGACCATCGCCGCGGAAGAGTAGCGCAATACTTAAGGGGTAGGTTGTGGTGGTCGGTTCCGCCAAGGCGCGCGGGGATTCGGGCTCGGTCGCGCTGCTGGACGCGCCGGTCCCACCGCATTCGGTCGAGGCCGAGCAGGCGGTGCTCGGCGGGCTGCTGCTCGATCCGGTGGCGTGGGACAACGTCGCGGACGTCATCACGCAGGAAGACTTCTACCGTCCGGATCACCAGCTGATTTTCGCCGCCATCGGCACGCTCGCCGGCGAGGCCAAGCCCTGCGACGTGGTGACGGTGTCCCAGCATCTGGAGCGAATCGGCAAGCTCGAGCCGGCCGGCGGACTCGCCTACCTGAGCTCGATCGCGCGCGATACCCCGACCGCCGCCAACGTGCGCGCCTACGCGGATATCGTGCGCGAGCGCTCGCTGCTGCGGCAGCTGATCCGCGCCGGCACCGACATCGCTACTTCCGTGTTCAACAACGACGGTGAGAGCGCCCGCGAACTGGTCGACCACGCCGAGCAGCGCGTCTTCGAGATTGCCGAAGGCGGTTTCCGCAAGCGCGACGGCGCCGTGCCGGTCCGCCAGCTGCTGCCGGGCGTCATCGATCAGATCGATGAATGGCACAACAATCCCGACAAGCTGCGGGGCCTGCCGACCGGATTCACCGAGTTCGACAAGCTCACCGGCGGGTTACGCCCGGGGGATCTGCTGATCGTCGCCGGGCGACCCTCGATGGGCAAGACGACGCTCGCCGTGAACATGGCCGAATACGCCGCCGTGCACCCGGGCACCCGCGCCTCGGTGGCAATCTTCAGCCTGGAAATGCCCTCCGAGCAGGTCATCACCCGCATGCTGTCCTCGATTGGGGGCGTGCCGCTCAACAGTCTGCGCAGCGGCCGCATTTCCGATGACGACTGGGTGCGCATCACCGGCGCGACCAGCCAGCTGTCGGAAGCCAAGATCTTCGTCGACGAGACCCCGGCGCTCAACCCCACGGAGCTGCGCGCCCGCGCGCGCCGCGTCAAGCGCGAACATGGCTTGAGCCTCATTGTGGTCGATTACCTGCAGCTCATGTACGTGCCGGGGACGCGGGAAAACCGCGCCACCGAGATTGCGGAAATCTCCCGCGGGCTCAAAGCGCTCGCCAAGGAGCTGCAGGTGCCGGTGATCGCCCTGTCGCAGCTCAATCGTGCGGTCGAGCAGCGCGAGCATAAGAGGCCGGTGATGTCGGACCTGCGCGAGTGCGTTACCGGGGACACCCTGGTATGTCTGACCGACGGGCGCCGTGCCCCGATTGCCGATCTTGTCGGTTCGGAGCCCGAGGTTTGGGCGCTCGATGAACGGCACCGTCTTACCCGTGCCCGCGCCGACAAGGTCTGGAAGGTGGGCCGGCGGCCGGTATTGAGAGTCCAGCTCGCAAGCGGCCGGTCGGTCCGGGCTACCGCCGAACACCGCCTGCTCGCCGGGACCGGCTGGACGACCGCCGGGACGCTTCAGGTGGGTGATCGGATCGCCCTTGCGCGACGCCTGCCGGACTCTGTCGAGCCGCAGAGCTGGCCGACTCATTGGATCGTGCTGCTGGCGCATCTGGTTGGCGATGGCAGCTACCTAGTGCATCAGCCTCTGCGTTACACGACCGCTTCTGAAGAGAACAGTTGCGCGGTGCGTGGCGCCGCAGAGATGTTCGGATGCCGCGTCACGCGCTTTGAAGGCGTGGGCGACTCGCATCAGCTCGTTATCAGCGACAACGGTAACCGCTGGTCGCCGTTCGGTGTCGGGAAGTGGCTGAAGGAACTTGGCATCTTCGGCCAGAGATCGCATGAAAAACGCCTGCCCCCGGCGGTGTTTACGCTGGCAAACAGTCAAGTCGCACTGTTGCTGCGCCATCTCTGGGCCACTGACGGTACGATCACCCGCCGCAACACAGGTCAGGGCTACCCTGGGCACGTGAACTTCTCAACGTGCAGCCCTTATCTTGCGAAGGACGTTGCGGCCCTGCTGCTGCGCCTGGGCATCGTCGCTCGCATCAGAACGATCCACAGCGGACACAATCGCCCCGTGTACTACGTCGAAGTAAGTGGTGCCGAGGCACAGCGCATCTTTGTCGAGACCCTCGGAGGCTTTGGACCGAAGGACTCCCTCGAAGCGCTGGCCGCGCGTTTGCCGATCGTCAGGAGTAATACGAACGTCGATACTTTGCCGTTGGAGGCGTTTGCCGCGCTCCGGGCCGAGATGCGCGCACAGGGAGTCAGCCAGCGTGCCATGGCCCAGATGCGGGGCACTTCATACGGCGGCGCTTCGCACTTCAGGTCCTGCCCAAGCCAGGTGCAGATGGCGAGCTACGCGGAGGCGCTCGACTCCC
>DASWUP010000037.1:0-30147 GCA_036401635.1 Steroidobacteraceae bacterium | reverse complement strand
CGGACGGCGCATGGAGCGGGTCGCGAGATACACGATGCCCGCGATCATCAGGCCGCCCATGGTGGCCAGGGCGCCGATCAGCGGCCGGCCCACACTCATGCCCGGCACGTCCGTGTCGAAAAGAATGAGTGAGCCGACGATGAACGCAATCAGACCCCCTACTCCGAGCGAGCCATAGGTCGGGAAGAAAAACTCCGAAATGATCATGGCCGTGCCGAGCACCACCAGCGCCAGGCCCGCGTAGTTCACCGACAGGATCTGGAACGCGAACAGCGCAATCAGCAGACAGATCGAGCCGGCCACACCCGGCAGCACCGCGCCAGGATTGTACCCCTCGAGCAGCAGACCCCAGATGCCGATCAGCATGAGTCCGTAAGCGACCGTGGGGTTGGTGATGACCGCCAGCAGCTGAGTGCGCCAGTCGGGCTTCATGCGCACCACGGTAAGCTCGCGGGTCGCGAGCTTCGCGGTGCGGTTCTCGATGCGCACCTCGCGCCCGTCGATGCGCGTCAGCAGCTCCGGCAGATCAGGGGCGATGACATCGATGACCTTCTGTTGCAGCGCAGCCGTGGACGACAGGCTGGCCGCACCGCGCACCGCCTGCTCGGCCCAGTCGGCATTGCGACCGCGCAATTCAGCCAGCCCGCGAATGTAGGCCACGGCGTCATTGACGACTTTGCGCTCCATGGCGCTCCCCGGCAGGTTGGGTGGCGCCGCGCCGCCGGCGGGACCGGGCGGACTCACTGCTGGGGCGTTGTCATTCTTGTCCTGCGCCGGGTTGCCCCCCGGCCTCGGTACGGGCGGGGAAGCGGGCTCGGGCTCACCGCCGATGGAAACAGGCGTCGCCGCCCCGAGGTTGGTCGCCGGCGCCATCGCCGCAACATGGCTCGCGTAAAGAATGTAGGTCCCGGCACTCGCCGCGCGCGCACCCGCAGGGCTGACGTAACTCACCACGGGGACGGGCGACGCTAGGATCGCGCGGATGATGTCGCGCATGGCACTGTCGAGCCCGCCGGGGGTGTCGAGCTCGAGCACTACCAGACGGCTGCCGTTCTGGTGCGCCGATTCGAGGCCGTGTACTACGTAATGCGAGGTCGCAGGCCCGATCGGGCCGTTGATCTCGAGCACCGCGACCGTCCCGGCGCTCGAGTCGGCGGCGGGCGGCGCCGCCGCGGCAACATCGGGCGCGGCGCGCGCCGCCACTGTCACCAACAGCACGATCACGGCGAGCCAGGAGCGCGCGGCGCTGCTCACGAGGGTCTTCATCACTGTCACCCTACTCTTGCGCCGGCCGCATCCGCAATCGCGTACGCGTGCGGCCCGCGCGGTCCGCCGGCAACGGTAAGCGCGCTTTTCAGGAGGGTTGCGGGCCCCGCCGGCCGCGGCGCCCGCGCGGAAGATGTGGCAATCCGGTGTGCTGCGTACGGAACGGCCGGCTGCGCGCCTCGCGCCGGCCTGCGGGGCTCTCACCGGTGCCCGCCGGCTGGTACGCGGGCACCAGCTGGTGGCGGCCGTTGCCAATGAGATCCGCGCGTCCCATGCGGCGCAGCGCCTCGCGCAGCAGCGGCCAGTTGTTGGCATCGTGATAGCGCAGGAACGCCTTGTGGAGGCGGCGCACTTTCAGGCCCTTCGGTGTCAGCACCTCCTCGCTGCCGCGCGTGATGCGTCTGAGCGGATTCTTGCCGGAGTGATACATGGCGGTTGCGGTCGCCATAGGTCCGGGCAGAAACGCCTGCACCTGATCGGCACGAAAGCCGTTCTTCTTCAGCCACAGCGCCAGCTCCAGCATGTCCTGGTCGCTGGTGCCCGGATGGGCCGCAATGAAGTAAGGAATGAGGTACTGCTCCTTGCCCGCCTGCTTAGAGTAGCGGTCGAACAGGTCCTTGAAGCGGTCGTAAGCGGCAACTCCGGGCTTCATCATCTTCGACAACGGCCCTTCGGCCAGCGCTTCCGGTGCGATCTTGAGGTACCCGCCGGTGTGGTGTTGGGCGAGCTCCTTCACGTACTCGGGGGACTCGATCGCGAGGTCGTAGCGCACGCCGGAGGCGATCAGCACCTTCTTGATGCCGGGGAGAGAGCGGGCGCGGCGGTAGAGACGGATGAGCGGCGCGTGATCGGTGTTGAGATTGGGGCAGATGCCGGGGTACACGCACGACGGCCGGCGGCAGGCGCTCTCGATCTCGCGGCTCTTGCAGGCAAGCCGATACATGTTGGCGGTCGGGCCGCCGAGATCGGAAATGACCCCGGTGAAGCCCGGCACCTTGTCACGCACTTCCTCGATCTCGCGCAGCACTGAAGTCTCCGAGCGGCTCTGGATGATGCGGCCCTCGTGCTCGGTGATGGAGCAGAACGTGCAGCCGCCGAAGCAGCCGCGCTGGATCGCGACCGAGAAGCGGACCATCTTGTACGCGGGGATGTGCGCCTTGCCGTAGCAAGGGTGCGGCGCGCGGCGATAAGGCCGCTCGTACACCCAGTCCATTTCGCCGGTCGTGAGCGGGATGGGCGGCGGGTTCAGCCACACCTCGGTGTCGCCGTGGCGCTGCACCAGGGCGCGCGCATTACCCGGGTTCGATTCCAGGTGCAGGATGCGCGAGGCATGCGCATACAACACCGGATCCTCCGCGACCGCATCGTACGCGGGCATGCGGATCACGCTGCGCTCGCGATCGACGTTCTTCACACGCCGCACGAAGCGCACGATTTTCTCGGCCCCCGCTGCAGCCGGCGTGGCCCCGCACGGCGCAGTTGACGCTGGGCCTGGCGCCGCAGCTGCGGTCGCCGCCATCGCATAGGGGTCAACCGCAGCGTTCAGCGGCCCGGGCGCATCCAGGTGAGTGGAATCGATCTCGATCCAGCCCTGCGGAATGCCGCGGCGCGCGTACACCGTGCCGCGCAGGTCAGTGATGTCGTGAATCGATTCACCACCTGCCAGGCGGTGGGCGAGCTCGCAAATCTGCCGCTCGCCGTTGCCGTACACCAGCAGATCCGCCTTGGCATCGAGCAGTACCGAGCGGCGCACCTTTTCCGACCAGTAGTCGTAATGCGCAATGCGGCGCAGCGAGGCTTCGATGCCGCCGATGACGATCGGTACGTCCCGGAATGCCTCGCGCGCGCGCTGCGCGTACACGATCACCGAGCGGTCCGGCCGGCAGCCGCCGACCCCGCCCGGCGTATAGGCGTCGTCGCTGCGCACGCGCCGATCGGCGGTATAGCGGTTGACCATGGAATCCATATTGCCGGCGGTGATGCCGAAGAACAGGTTCGGCGCGCCGAGGGCGGCGAACGCATCGGCGCTGTGCCAGTCGGGCTGCGCGATGATGCCGACCCGGAAACCCTGCGCCTCCAGCACCCGCCCGATGATGGCCATGCCGAAGCTCGGGTGATCGACATAGGCATCGCCGGTCACGATGACGACGTCGCAGCTGTCCCAGCCGAGGAGGTCCATCTCGGCGCGCGACATGGGCAGGAACGGCGCGGTGCCAAAGCGCTCGGCCCAGTGCCGGCGATAGCCTGCGATGTCACGTGCGCTTTGCATGCAACTTCGTATTAGAGCAGAGCACGGCCCTGCGGGTCACGCACGCCGTGGCGGCGCGGTCTCGGGCTCGGCTGTTTCGCCCGCGCCCTGGGGGCGGGCTGCGCAAGGCCGGGGCACCGCGCTGGCGCGCCGGCCGCCGCGGGCTGTTGTAGGTACATTGTTACCATGGTAACATGTGTTTCATGAAACAAATCACCCGCTCCCAGACCGGCGTGCGCCTGGAGAGCCGTTTGTTGAAGGTGTTGAAGGCGCTGGCAACCGAGCTGGACATGTCGCTCGGCGACCTGCTCGAGGGAATTGTCCTGCACGCCTTCGAAGGCAAGGCGCCGTTCTCGGTGGCCACTTTGAAGAAGATCAAGGCGCTGAAGGCGGTCTACGGCCTCGAGCTCACCGCCCGTGACTCTCACCAGCTGCGCGAGGCGGGCGAGCATGCACGCTGACCCGCCGGACCTTGAGCGCTTTGTACGCGGTGAGGTGGATGCCGCGGATTTCCCCCATCACGAGCACGTTCGCATGGGCTTCGAGATGCTGCGACGCCACGACTTCGCGGAAACGGTATGGCACTTTTCCCGGGCGCTGCGGGCGATGACGGCGCGGGCCGGCAAGCCACAGGCCTTCAATCAGACCGTGACGATCGCGTTTCTGTCCGTGATCGCGGAACGCATGGAGTGCGAGCCGGCCGCCGACTTCGCCGCGTTTGCGCACGACAATCCGGACGTGTTCGACCGCGCCGCCCTGGCGCGCTGGTACCGGCCGGAGCGACTGGGCTCACAGCTCGCCCGGCGCACGTTCCTGCTGCCGGAACCGAATGCGCCGCCGGCGCCTGCGCGGGCAACGCCTCGCGACTAGAGAGCCGCGAGGCGCGCACCCTCCCTAGGGCTCGAGCCACGGCGCGCTAAACACTCCGCCTCCGCCGCCCCCGGCGCCCTTCAATACAGCAGCACCTGTTGACGTTCGGCGCGCCACGCGGATTCGTCGGCGGCCGCCAGCGCGTCCAGGTCCGCGGGGATCGCCGCCGGATCATCCACCCAGCGCCGCAGCAGCTCGCTGCCGTTGATCACGTCGATGGCCAGACGACCGTGCTCGTACTCGTAGGGGAAATCCGCCCACAGCGGATAATCGGGCCGCAGAGTCCGCAGCGCCTTGAAGGCGAGCGCGAACAGCCGCCACGGCCGGAACGCCCGGTGGTCGTAGTGCGCGGCACCCTCGACGTGCACCTGGAATCCGGCGCACAGCTGGCCAGCGTGCTTGTTGAACGTAGGCTCAAACCAACAGGGGCGCAGCCGGCAGCCGCGCAGCCACGCCGGCGCCAGCGCCCGCATCTGCGCCAACAGCGCGGCAACGTCGAGATCCGGCGCGCCCAGCAGCTCCAGCGGCCGGGTCGTGCCGCGGCCTTCCGACAGCGTCGTGCCCTCGAGCATCACCGAACCGGCATAACAGCGCGCCATCCACGGGTTCGGCGCGTTGGGACTCGGATTCACCCAGGTGCGCTCGCCCAGCGGCCAGCCGTGTCCGGGCGCTTCCTGTGGCTGCCAGCCCTGCATCGGCACCACCTGACAGTCGACGTCGAGGCGCAGCGTCGCGACGAACCAGCGTGCCAGTTCCCCCATGGTGAGGCCATGGCGCATGGGCAGTGCACCGGCTCCGACGAAGCTCTCCCAGCCGGGCCGCAGCGTCAGCCCTTCCACGGGTCGCCCGACGGGATTGGGGCGATCGAGAACCCAGACCGCCTTGTGTTTGCTGGCAGCCTCTTCCAGCACGTAACGCAGCGTGGTGATGAAGGTGTAGATCCGGCAGCCCAGGTCCTGCAGATCGATCAGCAGCACATCAAAGCTATCCATCATGGCCGCGGTCGGCCGACGCACCGTGCCGTAGAGGCTGAAGACCGGGATGCGGTGCAGGGGGTCGACGTAGTCGGGCGACTCGACCATGTTGTCCTGCTTGTCGCCGCGCAGGCCGTGCTGCGGACCGAGCGCTGCGCTGAGGCGTACCTCGCTCAAGCCCGCCAGCGCGTCGAGGGAATGCTGCAGCTCGCGCGTCACCGAGGCGGGATGCGCGAGCAGCGCAACACGCCGCCCGGCGAGTGGCCTGCGCAACGCCGGTTCATCGAGCAGCCGGTCGATACCAAACTTCATGAGGCATCCAGCTCGAGGGTGAAGCTGTCCGGATGGTGGAAATCGGGCTTGCCCGGCGGATGCTCCAGCGCCCAGTAGGAGAGCTCGCCCCGGTGATCTTCGATGACCGCCGCCAGCGCCAGGCGCAGCGGACGCGCGTCGCACAGCGAGGTGAGTCCGGCGAGGTGTACGGTCGCCCTCAGCTCGAGCTGATCGGAAGATCTGCGCACCTGCAAACCCGGGGCCTGCGTGAGGCTCGCCGGCGCAATACCGTCGCGGTAATCCGTGAACTGGTACGCCGCCCAGGCGAGCGTCGGGGAAAAGTTAAATTCGTAGTAGCCAGGAATACCCGGCGCGGCGAGGAAGGCCTCGAAACAGGTGTGCTGCCACAAGCCATCAGCGCCGTGATCGGCACGCGCGCCCGGCACACGCACGCGTCCGATGGTCCCGTAGAGTGAGTAATTGCACACCAGCGTGGCGGCTGTCGGCCGGCGCACCTCCACTGCGATGCCCGACACCGGACCACGCTGCGTGTCAGGATGGGCGACCAGCACCGTCCAATGGGGGGCATCAGCGGAGCTCATGGCAGTTGTCAGGCCTGCAGCCATGCCAGCAGCGCGTGCGTCACCTCGCGCGGCCGCTCGAGAGTGGACAAGTGTCCGCAGTGCGGCACGCTCACGAGTCGCGCCCCGGCGATAGCGTGGGCCATCTCGGCGGCCCGGTCGGGCGGGGTAAGCTCATCGCCCTCCCCGACGAGGATCAGGGTCGGCGCGCGGATGCTGTTGAGCGTTGCACGTGAGTCGATGCGCCCCATGATGGCCGTCTGTTGCCGCAGGTAAGCCTCCGTTCCCACGTCTTCGGCCATCAGCCGGTTGAGCTCGCGCAGTACGGCATCCTCGCGCCGCGTGGCATGCACGGCGCGCACGAACAGCGCCTCCACCATCTCGTCGAAACGCCCGCTTGCGGCGAGCGCCATCTGCGCGCGGCGCGCGGCGCTCTGCTCGCGGGTATCCGGCCGGGCGGCGGTGTCGAGCAACGCCAGCTTCACGATGCGCTCGGGCGCCTGGCGCAGGATCTCGAAGGCAATGTAACCGCCCATCGACAGACCCACGAGCGCGAAACGCTGCGGCGCGCCGGCGAGAATGCGGCGCGCGATCGCGGGCATGCTGTCATCGCGAGTGTGGTCGGCGACCGTCACCGGACCGCTGCGCCACAACGCCGGAATCTGCTCCGCGTACAGTCGCGCGGAAGCGAGCAGGCCCGGGATCAACACGACGGCAAGAGGCTCGGTCACGGGCGCGAGGGTAACATGCACGCATGAGACGCCGCATCGCGTCCGCGCTGATCGTTCTGGGCCCGCTGCTCGCGGTCGCGGCGCCCGCGCCTGCGACATCGCTGGACGCCGGCGCGGCAGCGCGTTTCGCAGCGCTGGCGCTCAAATGCCTGCACCAGGAGTATCCCAACCACATCTCGCATACCCTCGGCGCTGACGCCGACGTTCGCCCACCGCGCGCGCTCACGCCGGCGTTTTATGGTTGCTACGACTGGCACTCGGCTGTGCACGGCCACTGGCTGCTGGTGCGGCTGATCCGCCTGTTCCCCGATGCGCCGTTCGCGCTGCAGGCGCGTGCGGAAGTTTCGCGCAGCCTCACGGCGCCCAACATCGCTGCCGAGGTCGCCTACGTGCGCGGCGAGGGCCGCGCCACCTTCGAGCGCCCCTACGGGCTCGCCTGGCTGCTGCAGCTGGCGGCGGAGCTGCGCGGCTGGGATGACCCGGATGCGCGTCGCTGGTCGGCGGCATTGCAGCCGCTGGCCTCGGAGGTGGCGGCGCGGCTCAGGAGCTGGCTGCCGAAGCTGCACTACCCGATCCGCATCGGTGAGCACGACCAGACCGCCTTTTCGTTCGGGCTCATGTGGGACTGGGCAGGCGTGGCCGGGGATGCAGAGATGCGCGCGCTCCTCATCGATGCCTCGCAGCGCTTCTACCTGCACGACCGCAACTGTCCGCTCGCCTACGAGCCTTCGGGAGAGGATTTCCTGTCGCCGTGTCTGGCGGAGGCGGATTTCATGCGTCGCGTGCTCGGGGGGCCGGCGTTCGCCCGTTGGTTGTCAGGATTTCTTGCGCAGCTGCCGGCCGGCGCTGTCGGCGCGGGACCGGCAAGCCAGGCGCGCTCGCAGTGGCTGTCGCCAGGCGTGGTCACCGATCGCGCCGATCCCAAGCTCGCGCACATCGATGGACTGAACCTGAGCCGCGCCTGGATGCTCGAGGGCATCGCAAACGGTCTGCCGCCGCATGACGCGCGCATTCCCGCACTGCTCGCCGCCGCAGCGCGCCACCGCGACGCGGCGCTGCCCGCCGTTACCGGCGAGCACTACGAGGGCGGCCACTGGCTGGGCACATTCGCGGTGTATCTGACGAGCGCGGCGGGTTTGCACCACTGAGGACCGCGCCGCCGGAAGCGGCGGTGCGCTTCAGCCAAGCGCCTGGCGCAGCTCCGCGATCAGGTCCTGCACATCCTCCACTCCCACCGACAGCCGGATGAGACCGTCACTGATCCCTAAGGACTCGCGCGTCGCCGCCGGGAGTGAGGCGTGCGTCATGATCCCCGGATGCTCGATGAGGCTCTCGACACCGCCCAGACTCTCCGCGAGCGCGAACAGGTGGCAGCGCTCGAGCGTGCGGCGCGCCCTCTCGAGGCCCCCGCGCAGCACCACCGTGACGATACCGCCGAAACCGCCCAGCATCTGAGCCTTGGCAAGCGAGTGCTGCGGATGACTCGCCAGCCCCGGGTAGTACACGCGCTCGACCTGGGGTTGTTGTTCCAGGAACTGCGCGATGGCGAGCGCATTGGCGCAGTGTCGCTCCATGCGCAGCGCCAGCGTCTTGATGCCCCGCAGGGTGAGGTAGGCATCGAACGGTCCCGGCACGCCGCCCACCGCGTTCTGCAGATACGCGATCCGCTCGGCAAGATCCGAGCCCGCCCGCACGATCGCGGCGCCGCCGATGGCATCGGAATGTCCGTTGAGATACTTGGTGGTCGAGTGCACCACGATGTCGAACCCGTGCTCGAGCGGGCGCTGAATGAAAGGCGTCGCGAAGGTGTTGTCGCACACCGCCAGCAGCCCGTGCTGGCGCGCGATCCCCGCAACGGCACTCAGGTCCACCAGCTTCAGCAGCGGATTGGTCGGGGTCTCCACCCACACCAGCCGCGTGTCGGGACGGATAGCGCTGGTCAGCGCCGCGGGGTTCGACAGATCCACGAACGACACGTGGTGCCCCGCCGAGCGCCTGCGCACGTTCTCCAGCAGGCGGTAGCTGCCGCCGTACAGATCGTGCATGGCGACGATGTGCGAGCCGGCATCGAGCAGCTCGAGGAGCGTGGCGCTCGCGGCCATGCCGGAGGCGAATGCGAAGCCGGCCGCGCCGCCTTCGAGACTGGCCACGGCCGCCTGCAGTGCGTCGCGGGTCGGGTTGCGCGTGCGCGAATACTCGTAGCCCTGGTGCACCCCCGGGCTCGACTGCACGTAGGTGGAAGTCGCGTAGATCGGCGGCATGACCGCACCGGTGAGCGGATCCGGGCGCTGGCCGCCGTGGATGACGCGCGTCGCGAAACGCTGCCCGGCAGTCTCGTCACTCATGCGATCGTTACCTCTGACGGTCTCACAGCCTGCGGCGCAGCCAGTTGAGCAGATCGATACGTGTGATCAGTCCCTGGAACTCGGTGCCGTCCATGACGATGGCCACCATGCCGCGCTTGAAGATTTCCATCAGCTGCGACACCGGCGCATCCACCGGCACGGTCACCAGGTGACTCGCCATGGCGCGGGTCACCGGCTCGTTGAAGTGCTCGGGGTTGGCGACCACCTCGAGCAGTATGTCCTCCTCGTCCACGATGCCGACGATGCGTCCGTCCTGCATCACCGGAACCTGCGAGACGTCATACAGCTTCATGCGCCGGTACGCCGCCATCACCGGCTCGGTGGAGTTCACGGTCACCGCAGCGTGCTCGGTGTGCCGCCGCGCGATGAGATCGCGCAGGTCGCCGAGGCTGTCGCGCTCGAGGAACCCCTGATCCAGCATCCAGTAGTCGTTGTAAACCTTGGAAAGATACTTGTTGCCGCTGTCGCACACGAAGGTCACGACGCGCTGCGGTTGCTTCTGCTCGCGGCAGTAGCGCAGCGCCGCGGCCAGCAGCGTGCCGGTGGAAGTACCGGCGATGATGCCCTCCCTGGCGAGCAGTTCCCGGCAGGTGCGGAAGGCCTCCGCGTCCGGGATGCTGTAGGCGCTCGCGACGCGCGAGAAGTCCGCCACCGGTGGAACCGAGTCGCCGCCGATGCCTTCGACCAGCCATGAAGTCATCTTCTCGGGGAGCTTGCCGGTGGTGGCGAAGCTCGCCAGCCCCGAGCCCACGGGGTCGGCCAGCACCATCTGCACGTTCGGCGCCACGCGCGAGAAAAAATGCGTCAGCCCCGCCAGCGTGCCGCCGGTACCGGCGCCGCAAACGATGGCGTGCAACTCATGACCCATCTGCTCCCAGATCTCCGGGGCGGTGGTCTCCTCGTGCGCCTGCGCGTTGGCCGGGTTGCCGAACTGGTTGACGAAATGGCAGTTGGGGATCTCGCGCGCCAGGCGTTCGGCAACGTCGCGGTAGTACTCGGGATGACCCTTGCTGACGTCCGATCGGGTCATCACGATGTCCGCGCCCATCGCCTTGAGGTGAAAGATCTTCTCCTGGCTCATCTTGTCGGGAATGACGAGCAGCAGGCGATAACCCTTCTGCGCCGCCACCAGCGCCAGTCCCAGGCCGGTGTTGCCGGCGGTGGCCTCGATCAGCGTGCCGCCGGGCTTGAGACTCCCGGCACGCTCGGCCGCCTGGATGAGATACAGACCGACGCGATCCTTGATCGAGCCGCCCGGATTCTGGTTCTCGAGCTTCACGAACAGCTGGCACGGCCCGGTATCCAGACGCCGCACGGCCATGAGCGGCGTGTTGCCGATCATCGCCAGTACGTTGCCGTAGGTCGCAATCGACATGCGCGATCCTCACCGAGAGCGGATCGCGATTGTACGCCATGGGGCCGACGCCTCCGGCAGGCCCGCCGCCGCAGGGCGGTTCTTCAAGCTGCGCTGACGATGAGTCCCGAGGCGATCCACTCGCGCAGCAGCGTGGCGGCGTGTGCGGGCGCCTGCGCCTCGCCGAGCTCATCACACAACAGCTCGCACAACTCGCCGAACGGCCAGCCATTTCGCGCGGCATCCAGCACCGCCGCTTCCGTGTGCGTTAGCGAACGGAAGTAAGTCGTGAGCTCGTGGCGCCACAGGAGCCATGGCACCGGCGCCGCGTTCAGGCTCGCCTGCGGCCGCTCGGTGTCTTCGCTAAGCGCCTGCCAGATCTGCGGTGCATTCCATGCGAGCGCCAGCCGCCGCACGCTCGGATGCCAGGCAAAGCGCAACTGCGCCCACTGCTGCGGGGAGACACGTGCGAGGGCCTCATGCGTAAGCGGCGCGGCATCCGCCGCGTCGAACACGCCCGTCATGGTCCACTCCCAGCGTGCCAGCTCGGCGAGCAGCGGGGCCCCCAGGTACTCCTGGTGTGTGGCGAGGAACTGCGGCAGCGCCTCGCCGTAGTAGCGGATGGAGAAGTACGGCGAGTCGTGCGTGCGCACGTACTCGGCGGCGAGGGTGTGAAAATCCGTCTCGCCGAGCAGCTTCGCCAGCGCCGGAAAGTTGCTTTGCAGGGCCTCCGCGAGACGACTGCGATAAGCGCCGGCGTAGATGCCGAGGCGCGTGGCGACCGGCACGCGCGCCGTGCCGAAGACGTGCGCCTGCACAGCGGCGCTGGCGCGCAGCAGGTAGTCCTGAAAATCGCCCTGCACGCGCGCGAGGCCGCTCATGAGCGCGCCGCCGCGGCGCGCCGCGGGCGCTGCCGGCGCGCTCCGCTGCCCTCACCCGCCGAGCCGCTCTCGGGCGCCGCGCCGCAGTCCGCCGCCAGGGTGCGTGCGCACAGCGCGCGCGCCTGCGTGAGCTCCGCACACAACTCCTCGAGCGGCGGGATGTGGTCGTCGCGCTCGATCATGGTCGAGACGGCCCCGAAGCGCCTCACGGCGGCCGCGTACAGCTCCCACACCGGACCGGGTACCGGGTGATCGTGGGTGTCGACCAGGTAGTCGCCGTGATTCTCGTGCCCGGCGAGGTGGATCTGCTGCACGCGCTCTGCGGGAATGCCGTGCAGGTACTCAAGCGCATTGAACTCGTGGTTCACTGCGCTCACGTAGATGTTGTTGACGTCGAGCAGGATCAGACAGTCGGCCCGTGCGGCGATCTCGCGCAGGAATTCCCACTCCGTGAGGCGCGAATCGCGGAACGCGACGTAGCTCGAGACGTTCTCCAGCAGGATGCGGCGCCCGAGAATGTCCTGCACCGTGCGCACCCGCTCCACCACGTGCGCGAGCGCCTCCTCGGTGTACGGCAGCGGCAGCAGGTCGTGGGTGTTGCGTCCCGCCACTCCGGTCCAGCACAGATGATCCGAGATCCACGCAGGCTCCACGCGTTGCGCCAGCGCCTTCACCTGCCGCAGGTACTCGCGATCCAGCGGCGCGGTGCTGCCGATCGACATGGACACACCGTGCATCGCCAGCGGGTAGCGCTCGCGGATGCGCATCAGGTAGTGCAGCGGCTTGCCGCCCGGCACCAGGTAGTTTTCGGTGAGTACTTCGAACCAGTCGATGGCGGGGCGATCGGCGAGGATCGCGTCATAGTGATCGACCCGCAGGCCAAGACCGAAACCGAGCGCGGGGGGCTTCAGCATGGGCGGCTAAAGGGCGGGCCGGGCGCTTAAGCACACCCGGCCCGCGACGGGTTACTTCGCTGCTTTTGCTTTCGCGGCGTCGCATTCCGCCTTGGTCATCTCCAGGTACCCCTTGCCCTTGCAGGAGTTCTGGCCCTTGCAGGCGTTGTTGGCGCTCTTGCACGCGGAGTGTCCCTTGCAGGAATTGACACCCTCGCACTTTATTTTCCCTTCGTCGGCGCGGGCAGTGCTCACCGCCACGCCCGTGAACATCACCGCGGCAGCCGCGGCCAGGGCAACACTGGACAGGATTCTGGAATTCATTAAGCATTCTCCTAAGAGGACGATGGGCGGCACCGATTGTAACGCCGGCGCCGGAGGATAGCTTGTCGCGCGTGGACGATATAAGTGCTTCCACGCACACGCAATTCCACCCGACAGCGACGCTGGCTAGGTGACCGTGCAGTAGACCGGGGAACGTGACACTGGATTGCACCCCTCATGTCACTGCGCCTCGTTCATGTGCGGTTCAGGTTGCCTGTGCGCGGTGCGATCTGCGCACGCTCAGGATCGATTACACTTCCCAAAGCTCGCGCCTCCACGCCGCAAGCGGGCTCCCCCATCTACACACCGACAGTGACGGAATGACCGACGCCTCAGGTGACGCCATCCTCGTGCGTGGCGCGCGCCAGAACAACCTGAAGAACCTGGATCTCGACATTCCGCTCAATGAGCTGATTGTCGTCACGGGCGTGTCGGGTTCCGGCAAGTCGTCGCTGGTGTTCGACACGTTATACGCGGAAGGCCAGCGCCGGTACGTCGAGACCTTCTCCCCCTACGCCCGGCAGTTCCTCGACCGCATGGACAAGCCGCAGGTCGAGTCCATCTCGGGCATTCCGCCGGCAATCGCCATCGACCAGACGAACCCGGTGCGCACCTCGCGCTCGACGGTCGGGACGATGACCGAGCTCAACGATCACCTCAAGCTTCTGTTCGCGCGCGCCGCGGCGTTGTTCTGCCAGCGCTGCGGCCGGCCGGTGCGGCGCGACACGGCGGACAGCATCTACGCAGAGGTGCAGAGGCGCGCGCAGCACGCCGGCGATCCGCGGCTGCTGGTGAGCTTTCCGGTGCCGGTACCGGCGAATTTCACCGTCGAGGAAGTGCGCGAGTTGCTGGCCAGGCAAGGCTACACGCGCTTCCTCGGCGGCACCGCCCCCGCGTCGGCATCGGCACCGGCGGCCACGCCCGCGCGGCGCGCGAAGCTGCGCGGCCGCGGCGCGGCAGCCGCCCCTGCCACGACGCTCGAAGTGGTGCAGGATCGGCTGCGAGTCGGCGGCGCCGAGCGTTCCCGGGTGCTCGAGTCGCTCGAGGCGGCGCTGCGCGTCGGCCGCGGGCGTGTCAATGTGCAGGTGGTCGATGACAGCGATCCGCCGCAGCGCCTCGACACCTGGCGCTACTCGAACGAGCTGCACTGCGCGGACTGCGATCTGGCATACCACACGCCCACCCCCAGCCAGTTCTCGTTCAACTCGCCGCTGGGTGCGTGCGAGACCTGCCGTGGCTTCGGCCGCACCATCGGCATCGACTATGGGCTGGTCATTCCGGACGAGAGCAAGTCGTTGCGCGGCGGAGCGATCAAGCCCTGGCAGACCAAGTCCTACGCCGAATGCCAGCAGGACCTGGAGAGATTCGCCCCGCTGCGGGGCATTCCCCTCGACACGCCGTGGCGCGAGCTCGGCGCCGAGGCACGCCGGTGGGTGATCGAAGGTGAGGGCGCCTGGACGAAGAAAGTCTGGTACGGGGTGAAGCGCTTCTTCGCCTGGCTCGAGACGCGCGCCTACAAGATGCATGTGCGGGTGTTGTTGTCGCGCTATCGCGCCTACACGCCGTGTAGCGCCTGCGGCGGGGCGCGCCTCAAGAGCGAGGCTCTGCTGTGGCGCATCGGCAGCCGCGAGTTGGCGGAAGCCGCACTCGGCAGCGCACGGCGCTTCCTTCCTACGGGCGTGCAATGGAGCGCCGACACGGCTAGCGCCCTGCCAGGACTGTCGATTCATGAGCTGATGCTGCTGCCGCTGGAGCGCAGCTACGAGTTCTTCGGCAAGCTCACACTGCCGCAGCCGCTCGATGAAGCCACCGAGTTGCTGCTGGGGGAGATCCGCGGACGCTTCCGCTACCTGGTCGATGTCGGGCTCGGCTACCTCACGCTCGATCGCCAGTCGCGCACGCTCTCGGGCGGGGAGGTGCAGCGGATCAATCTCACCACCGCGCTCGGCACCTCCCTCGTCAACACGCTGTTCGTCCTCGATGAGCCCTCCATCGGCCTGCACCCGCGCGACATGCGGCGCGTGATCAGCGTCATGAAGCGGCTGCGGGACGCCGGCAATTCCCTGCTCGTGGTCGAGCACGATCCGCAGATCATGCTGGAGGCAGACCGCATCCTGGACCTGGGTCCCGGGGCCGGCGAGCGGGGCGGGCAGATCGTCTTCTTTGGCAGTCCGGGCGAGATCCGCCTGAGCGCCGCGTCGCTCACCGGCCAGTACCTGGGCGGTCGCAGGACGGTGACTGCGGTAAGGGAACCGGCCGCGGACGGTGCGCGCGGCGCGCACCCGCTAGCGGCCGAGGCCAGCGACGGGGGCGTCGTGGCGGTGGCCCGCTCCAACCGCTGGCTCGAGCTCAGGGGAGCTGCCGAGCACAACCTCAAAAACCTCGATGTGCGTATTCCGCTCAAGCGCCTGGTGTGCGTGACGGGCGTATCGGGATCGGGCAAGTCCACGCTGGTCGAGGACGTGTTGTATCCCGCGCTCCTCAAGTATCGCGGCAAACCGACCGAGGCACCCGGTGAGTTCGCAGGCCTTGCGGGCGCTGAGCTGATCGATGACGTCGTGATGGTCGACCAGAACCCCATCGGTCGCACCACGCGCTCGAATCCGGCGAGTTATATCGGCGCCTTCGATGCGATTCGGGCACTGTTTGCCACCGAGCCGGCGGCACAGGAGCGCAAGTACACCGCCGGCACCTTCAGCTTCAACTCCGGCAACGGCCGCTGCCCCGCCTGCAGCGGCAACGGCTTCGAGCATGTCGAGATGCAGTTTCTCTCCGACGTGTACCTGCGCTGCCCCGATTGCAACGGCCGCCGCTATCGCGATGAGGTCCTCGACATCCGGCGCGAAGGTGCCGACGGCCGCCGCTGCAGCATCGCCGACGTGCTGGATCTCACGGTGACGCAAGCGCGCGCGTTCTTCGCCGATGCACCCGAGGTGGCGGCGCGGCTCGC
Organism: Steroidobacteraceae bacterium; assembly: GCA_036401635.1. GTDB lineage: Bacteria > Pseudomonadota > Gammaproteobacteria > Steroidobacterales > Steroidobacteraceae > 13-2-20CM-66-19. The sequence goes on along the minus strand of DASWUP010000037.1, from coordinate 14,436 downwards.
GCCGCTCGCCGACGTAGGACTCGAGTATCTGAAGCTCGGCCAGCCGGTGCCCACGCTCTCGGGCGGCGAGGCGCAGAGACTGAAGCTCGCCGGGCACCTGGCGCAGGCCGGCTCGGTGCTCTCGAGCACGACACACCGCGGGAAACTGTTTCTGTTCGATGAGCCGACCACCGGACTGCACTTCGAGGACGTGGCGCAGCTGCTGAAGGCTTTCCGCAAGCTGCTGATCGCCGGTCACTCGCTGCTGGTGATCGAGCATAACCTGGATGTGATCCGCGCCGCCGCCTGGATCATCGATCTCGGCCCCGAGGGCGGCGATCGCGGCGGCGAAATCGTCTGTGCCGGAACACCTGCGCAGGTGCGCGCGCAGCTGCACTCCTTCACCGGCCAGGCGCTGCTCGCCTACGAACAGGCAATGTCTGCGGCGGCCCACACTACCGCACCCGCAACGGTTGCCGAGCCGCACGCACACTACCGCGGCGGTAACGGCCGCGACCGCCGCGCGATAGTCATTCACAAGGCGCGCGAGCACAACCTCAAGAACATCGACGTCGAGATCCCGCGCGAGCGCTTCACGGTGATCACCGGCGTGTCCGGCTCGGGCAAGTCGACTCTCGCCTTCGACATTCTCTTCAACGAGGGCCAGCGCCGTTACCTGGAATCGCTGAACGCCTATGCGCGCCAGTTCGTGCAACCGGCCGCGCGGCCCGACGTGGACGCGATCTTCGGCATTCCGCCCACGGTCGCCATCGAGCAGCGCACCAGCCGCGGTGGCAGGAAGAGCACGGTGGCGACGCTCACCGAGATCTATCACTTCCTGCGACTGCTGTACGTGAAGCTCGGCACGCAGTATTGCCCGGACTGCGATGTCGCGATCGAGCCGCAGAGCGCCGCCTCGATCGCCGCGCGCCTGTTGCGCGACTACCGCGGCAAGCGCATCGCGCTGCTGGCGCCGCTCGTCCTGGCGCGCAAGGGTTACTACACCGATCTGGCGAAGTGGGCGGCGAAGAAGGGGTTCAAGGCACTGCGTGTCGATGGCGCGTCGCTGCCGACGGCGCCGTGGCCACGCCTGTCGCGCTTTCGCGAACACACCATCGAGTTACCGGTGGCGAAGATCGAGGTCGGCGTCAGGACCGAGGCCGCCCTGCGCGCGGGGCTCGCCCGTGCGCTCGATTTCGGCAAGGGGCTGGTGCACGTGCTGGGACCGCAGTCCGAGCGGGTGACGGTGTTCTCCACCAAGCGCGCCTGCCCCTGCTGCGGCCGGAGCTTCGCCGAGCTTGACCCGCGCCTGTTCTCGTTCAATTCCAGACATGGCTGGTGCGAGAGTTGCTTTGGGACCGGTGTCGAGATGCCGGGCTTCGACGAGCAGCAAAGCGGCGAGGAACTGTGGTGGAACGAGTGGTACGCGCGCGAGCCGCAGCCCTGCGACGCCTGCCACGGGCAGCGGCTGAACGCAGTCGCGCTCAACGTACGCTTTCGCGACCGCTCGATCGCGGCGCTGGCGGGCGAATCGGTCGCCGCCGGCGGGGAATTCTTCCTCAGGCTCAGGCTGGGCACGCGTGAGCGGGAGATCGCGCGCGACCTGCTGGCGGAAATCCGCGCGCGCCTGAAGTTCCTCGAACGTGTCGGTCTCGGGTACCTGCAGCTCGATCGCGGCGCGCCGACCCTGTCAGGGGGCGAGGCGCAGCGCATCCGCCTCGCCGCGCAGCTGGGCTCGAACCTGCAGGGAGTGTGCTACGTGCTCGACGAGCCCACCATCGGGCTGCATCCGCGCGACAACCAGATCCTGCTCGAGTCCCTCACCGATCTTGCCGGCCGGCGCAACACCCTGGTGGTCGTGGAGCACGATGAGGAGACCATCCGCCGGGCGGATCACATACTGGACCTGGGTCCGCAGGCCGGCGTACGCGGCGGTGAACTCGTGGGTGCGGGCACGGTGCAGGACCTCACCCGCAACCCACGTTCGACCACCGGCCGCTTCCTGCGCGAGCCGCTGCTGCATCCGGCGCGGCCGCACCGGGCGGTGAGCGCCGCCACACCCCGGCTCACGCTCGAGCGGGTGGCGCTGCACAACATCAAAGGCAGCGACGTGCGCATCCCGCTCGGGCGCCTGGTTGTGATCACCGGCGTGTCCGGTTCGGGCAAATCGACCGTGGCGCGCGACGTGCTGTACGCCAACCTCAAGCGGCTGCTCGGGGAGAACGCTCCCGGGGCCAGGGGCCGCAAGCGCGCCGCCGGCGTGACGCTCATCGGCTGCGTGGCGGTGCACGGACTTACGCACATCGATCGCGTGCTGGAAGTGGACCAGACACCGATCGGCAAGACCCCGCGGTCCTGCCCCGCGACCTACATCGGCTTCTGGGATGACATCCGGCGCATCTATGCCGGCACCACCGAGGCACGCATGCGCGGCTACAGCGCCAGCCGCTTCTCATTCAACACCGCGGGCGGCCGCTGCGAGGCGTGCGCAGGCCAGGGCGTAAAGACCATCGAGATGAGTTTCCTGCCCGACGTCAAGGTGCTGTGTGACGCCTGTGGCGGGCGGCGTTTCAATTCCGAGACGCTCGCCGTGTCATGGCGGGAGGCCAGCATCGGCGATGTGCTGGCGATGAACGTCGACGATGCGGTCGGGTTTTTTGCCGCCCATCCGCGCGTGCACCATGCCCTCAAGCTCCTGCAGGACGTGGGCCTCGGCTACCTCACGCTCGGGCAGCCGAGCCCCACGCTCTCGGGCGGGGAAGCCCAGCGCATCAAGCTCGTCACCGAGCTCTCCAAAGTGCGCGATCAGCTCGCCCACGGCCCGCGCTACCAGCAACCCAGGCACACACTCTACGTACTGGATGAACCGACCGTGGGTCTGCACATGGCGGACGTCGAGAAACTGATCCACGTGCTGCACCGGCTGGTGGCCGCCGGCAACACCGCGGTAGTGGTCGAGCACAATCTCGATATCATGGCGGAAGCGGACTGGATCCTCGACATGGGGCCCGAGGCGGGTGATGGCGGCGGGCGCATCGTTGCCCAGGGTGCGCCGGCGCAGATCGCACGCCGCCGGACTCGATCTCACACCGGCCGCGTGCTGGACGGCTTCCTGCGCGAACGCACCAGGCCGTCGGGAAATGCCCGGCGGTAGTACCCTAGCACCGTGGCTCATGATCTGGTCTGCTGGAAATGCGGCGCGTCGCTCGCTGAGTTGAGTCTGCCGCTGCGCCGGCTCGAAGAGTGCCCGAAGTGTCATTCCGAGCTGCACGTGTGCCGCATGTGCGTCGAGTACGACATACGCGTCGCCAAGCACTGCCGCGAGCCGACCGCAGAGGAAGTAAACGACAAGACGCACGCGAACTTCTGCGATCACTTCAAGCCGCGCGCCGCGGCCTATACGCCACCCAACACCGCCGAGGTCGACAGGGTGCGGGCGCAGCTCGATAAACTGTTCGGCAAAGGTTGACTTAAGCCGCGCACGCCCCGTCGCACGGAAACGCCGCCGTGCCGCAACCCGGCACCGCTTCGGGCTAGACTGGCTTCACAATCGGACGCTGCCGCGCGCGGCGCGCTACCAGGGAGTCATCCATGGCCGGTCGATCGTCCCGCGGGCACGCTTTGCCCCTTGTCGCTGCGTTGCTCACCTGCACCGCCCTGCCCGCCTGTGCCGCAGCAGCCGCTCCGGCCAACGCTGTGGCCTCCAAAAACCTTCACGCCTGGGAAGGCGGCGATGATCCGGCGGCCCTCGACACCTGGGTGCACGAGCACCTGCAGCGCGCCGACGCCGACATCACGCGCCTCCTGGCCGTGAAGGGCGCGCGCACGGTGGCGAATACGCTTCGTCCGTATGACGATGCGGCCAATGAGATCATATTTTCCGTCGCACAGTCGGGCGTGATGTATGGCGTGGGAGCCACGAAGGAGCTACGCGACAAGGCGCAGGCGCTCACCCAGACCGCGAATGCCGCCTACACGGCGCTGAACCTCAACCAGGCGGTCTACCGGGCGCTCGCCGCGGTGCCATTACCGGCTGACGCGGCGACCCGGCATTATCTGGAACACACCCTCCTCGAGTACCGGCTCGCCGGCGTCGATAAGGACGACGCCACGCGGGCCAAGATCAAGGCGCTGCAGGACAAGATCACCGAGCTCGGCCTGGCTTTCGAGCGCGCGGTGCACGACGACGTGCGCACGGTGCTGGCGGAGAAGGCGCAACTTGACGGCCTGCCGCCGGACTACCTCGCCACGCACCCGGCCGACGCCGAGGGACACATCAAGATAACGACCGACCCGCCCGATGGCTGGCCCGCCCAGAAGTTCTCCAACAGTGCCGAGTTACGCTACAAGCTGTTCCTGGCGGCCCAGCAGGTCGGCTACCCCTCGAACACCGAGACGCTGCGCGGGCTGCTCGCTCAGCGCGAGCAGCTGGCTCATCTGCTGGGCTATCCGACCTGGGCAGACTTTGCCATGGCCGACCAGATGATCGGGTCGCCGGCGAAGCTGGCCGAATACCTCAGCCAGATCGATGCGGCCTCGCGCGAGCCGGGCGCGCGCGAGGATGGCGCGCTGCTGGCGTTTGCTCAGCAACGCGAGCCGTCGATGCAGAAGATCTCCGCGGCGGATGCGCGCTACTGGCAGGAGCAGTACCGGCGCGCCAAGTTCAACTTCGACTCGCAGAGCGTGCGCCCCTACTTCCCCTACCCTCAGGTCGAGCGCGGCGTAATCGCCACCGCTTCCACGCTGTTTCATGTCGACATCAAGCCCGTGGCGGGCGTGCACACCTGGCATCCGTCGGTCACCACCTACGACGTGTTCGACGGCAAGGTCAAGCTCGGCCGCATCTACATGGACATGCATCCTCGCGAGGGCAAGGACAAGTGGTTCTCCACCCAGCCGCTCGCTTTCGGTATCCGCGGCCGCCAGCTCCCCGAGGGTGTGCTGGTGTGCAACTTCCCCGGCGGCGCGCCCGGCGACCCGGGCCTCATGCAGTACGGCGACGTGGTGGTGTTCCTGCATGAGTTCGGTCATCTCATGCATCACGTCATCGGCGGTCAGAACGCGTTCGCCGGCGAAGGCAGCTTCCTGGTCGAGGGCGATTTCATCGAAGCGCCCTCGCAGATGCTGGAAGAGTTCTTCCATGACTACAGGGTGCTGACGTCATTTGCCCGCCACTACCAGAGCGGCGAGGTGCTGCCCAGGGAGCTGTTCACGCGCATGACCCGCGCCGACACCTACGGCCGCGCGAGCGGCCAGCAGCGTCAGCTGATGTTCACCGCGGTGTCACTGGACTTGCACACGCTGCCGCCCGCGACGCTCGACTTCGACGCGGTCTACCGGCGGGACTTCGACCGCTTCAGCACCAGCGCGTTCGTGCCAGGCGATCACTTCTGGGCGAGCTTCACGCACCTGAACGGCTACAGCTCGAACTACTACACTTACGTGCTCGATAAGGTGATCGCGCTGGATTTCTTCGCGCAATTCGATCCGCAGAATCTGCTGGGCGGGCCCGCCGGGATGCGCTACCGGCAGGCGGTACTGGCACCCGGGGCCACCAAGCCCGCTGCGCAGCTGGTGCGCGACTTCCTCGGTCGCGAGCCCAACCTGGACGCGTACCGGCGCTGGATGCTGGCGGAGTTCGAAGCGCAGACTACGCCTTCTTCATCCGCTCGCTGAGACGCTCCAGCAGTCGGGAGAACGGCGAGTCCTTGTGCACCTCGACGCGCAGGTGACGCACGCCGCTGTCGTTGAGGGTCGCACCGGTGCCGTCGTCGATCGCGAGCTGACTCGCGCCGAGTATCTCCAGCGTCTCCTCCAGTGTGTGCGGACCACGGCGCTCGCGTGCCCCCACCTTGCCGCCGCCGCGCGTGCGGCCCTTGGCAGGCGAGGCAGGCTGGCGCACGGTGCGGCCCACCGCCACCTTCGGCACCGGCTTCGCCGCCGACTTGGCTGCTTGCGGCTTGCCCCGCAGCAGCGCCGCCGTGGCCATGTTCGCGGTGTCGTCATCGATGAGCTTGAACTCATCCACCGGGTGTGCGCGCGCTGCGGCGGGAGCCGCCAGCGTCGCGGCCTGCATGGTCTGTTCCGTCGCGCTCGCCTTCTCCTGGGGACTTACCGGCACCACGGCGACCGAAGTGAACTCCGAGCGCACATAGTGGGCGACCTGCTTGGCGGAGATGGCGTCGGTGAAGAAGCCGAGACGCAGCCCATACCACTTGCGTCCCTCGCGGCTGCCTTCGACGGTATACAGGGTGTAGGCACTGAAGATGGCCAGCGCAGGGACCTTGTCGAGCTCGGCAGGCTGCACCGACCATTGCAGCTGCACCGCAAAGGACACCGGCGCGTTGTTGAAGACGGCTTCCTTGAGTGCCCGGCGCGTCTGCGTATCGTGGGGCTTGAGCAGCGCAATGCCGCCATGCGCGGCGACATCGGTCGCGGGCGGCTCGCCACCCGGGGGGCGGCGGATCTCGAGCATTTTCAACACCTGAGTGTCGGTGAGGGAGTCGCTCTCGGCAGGCGCCATGGGCGGTGGCGGCGCACGCATCAGGCGCGTCTCGCCGGTGGCGCTCGCATCGCCGAGCGCCGCGAGCACTTCGCGCACGTTCGAGTCTTCAAACACCGGTTTCGCGCTCTTGCCTGCCGCGCGCGCAGCGGGCGGTGCGGCAGCCCTCGTTGCGGCCGGCGTACGCGGCGGAGTCTGCGCAGGTGTGAGCTGCGCAACGACGGCCGGCGGTGCGGACTGCGTCGTGACCGGCGTAGGCGGTGCAGTTTGCGCGCTTATGCGCGGTATGCGCGCCGGCGCGGGCGGTGGCACGCGCCCGCCAGTGAGCCGCAGCGCCGACGTCGGCGCGCTGCTCCGTGGCGCGACGGGCCTGGCAACCGGCGCAGGCATTGCCGGCGGAGCCACGACCGGCGGTGCGGCGCGCGGCGACGCGGGGAGCGCCGCGTGCACAACGGGTACGCGAACAGCGGCCGGGTTCGGCACGGCGGATGCCGGCGCGGCTGCGGCAGCGGGTGCCGGAGCGGGGACGCGCTTGGCCGCCGGCGCGGCCTGCGGCTGAGGACCGGCGGCATGCCGGGCCTGAGCGGCCGCCGCCGCCGTGGCCCGCTCGCGCAGCTTGCGCCCCGGGGCTTCGCCGGCCCATGCACCCGGGTAGATCTCGCGCACTACGCTCAGCCATTCCTCGGCCTCGGCGAGCGTGGCGAAGTAACCCATGTGCAGACGAAAGCGCTCGCGGCCTTCCTCGAATCGCCGGCTGACGAAGAACGTGAAGCGCTTGAGCTCCGGCAGATCCGTCTGCGCAAGCGCCATGGGCGTCGTGGATGAGCACAAGTTGAGAACGAACGGCACCGCGCTCGCCGCGGGTGCCGCATAGCCTGCTTCGGCGCTCGCGCGAGCCGAAGCGAAGTTGGGTATTGCTGTCATAATTTCCCCGAAACCGAAACCCTGACCGGACACGGTCATCGGGGACTGCGCGGCATCGCGCGACGGGCCAGGGAGTGCAAGCGTTCGCGCGGCTGCGCGAGCGTGGCAGCCCCGCCGTCGTAGGAACCGTCCCTTAGACCGGTGGCTTTGCGTCCCCGTCTTTCGACGGGTTTGCCTTTATCACAGGCTCCAGTGTCAAAGCGTCGCGGTTTGCAGTCAAGTGCGAATTGTGCGTAGTGGCTCTCAGGCGCCTGTGCCATATCCGCAACGTGCGCTGCGTACCCGCTTTATGTCTCATGGGGGCGACATCGGCGGCGTGCCACGACCCCAGAAGCGCCCGGCGCTCACCAGATGCCGCGCGTAGAAAGTGCCGCCCCTCAAATCCCCATACGCAACTGCCAGACCCGCGCGCCGCGCGTGGATAAAACGGCCGCTGCCAGCGTAAACACCGACGTGATCGATGCTGCGCGAGCGGATGCGAAAAAATACCAGGTCCCCGGGGGCCAGCTCCCCGAGCGGCACCGGATGTGCCGCGCGCCGCTGCTCGGCCGCGGTGCGCGGAATGGCAACGCCGACGCGCTCGTGCACGTACAGCGCCAGCCCGCTGCAGTCGAAGCCGGCGGCGTCCGCACCACCGAAGTGGTACGGCGCTCCGATCAGAGATGCCGCCACCTTCGCGATCGCCGCCCCGTCTGGCGGCCGGAACGCGGGCAGCGTCGCGGGAAGGCTGCTGCAGGCGGTGAGGAGCAGCGCGACGGCGAGAGCGAGCGCGGCGCGCACGCCCACGGTTCCTTCAGTCCCGCGGCTACCTTGCGCGGGCGGGCGCCTTCGGCTGCGCCGGCGCGCGGGTGCGCGCTCCAGCGAGGCGCGCCAGCGTCCCGATACCCTCATACGTGTAGCGTTGCACGCCTCGGCGGCCGCTGCGAGTGGCGCCCAGCATGGCCGCGCCCACGGTGCGCGCGGCGATGGCGCGGAAAGGGATGTACCGGCCGCGCAGCAGTGGATTCACCAGCGGCATGAAGGCGCGTGCCGCCAGTTCCAGCGGGCGCATCTCGCCGCGCCACCCGAGCAGCAGTGAAGGCTGCAGGATGTCGAGCGACTCGAAGCCCGCTTCCACGAGCCGCTGCTCCATCTCGCCCTTGGTGCGCAGGTAGAAATTGCGCGCACCCGGGTCGGCGCCCACGCTCGATATCACGACGAAGCGCTGGGCGTTCGCCGCTCTTGCGGCGCGTGCGAACGCCAGCACGCAGTCGATGTCGACCGCGCGAAAGCGCTCCTGCGAGCCGGCCTCGCGGATGGTCGTGCCAAGGCAGCACAGCGCAACGTCGCAGCTGGCGCCCTTGAGCTGCGCCTCGAGGCGCTCGAACTGCACGATGCGATTGGCGAGCCGCGGATGCTCGCGCCCGAGCGGCCGCCGGGAAACGGCCAGCACGCGCCGGATATCCGCCGCCTCGAGCAGCGCATCGAGCGCGTAGCCGCCGCTGAGTCCGCTCGCTCCGGCCAGCAGCGCGAGCTTCGGCTCCGCGCCTTGCATCAGTGCACCCCTATCTGAACCGTGGATGTTATTTTCCTAGAGCTTAGAAGTGCGCGCGTCCCGCGGCAAGGCGCGCGCGCTGTTGCCGAACCGCGGCCTCGGGTGCCGCGCACCCGGGGCGGGAACGCTTAAGCGGCATGCGAAGGGGCCGCGCACCGCCGCATCACGGTGTTACCATTTCCGCAGGCGCGTTGTGCGCTTAAGTTGTGGATGGGCTCGGTGGGACCTCTGAAGCTACCCCTGATGCTCGTTGCGGCGCTGCTGGCGCCGGCAGCAGCGTTCGCCGTGACCGACGCCGACCGGGTGGCGCTATACCGGGAATTCCGCACGGCGTTCGATGCGCATCGCTACCCGGATGCGTTGCCGCTGGCCGAGAAACTGGTCGCGCTCACCCAGGAGCAGTACGGCGCCAACGATCGCGCCCTCGTCACCCCCCTTTCCAATCTCGGCACCACCCAGTACCGCATGGGCGATTACAAGGATGCCGAGGATACCTACCTGCGCAGCGTGAAGATCGCCGCAGACACCGGCGGCAACGCCGACCGTCTGCTGTTGCGCCCGCTGCAGGGACTCGGTGCGACCTACTACGCCACCAAGCAGTACGAGGATGCGAGCGCCACTTTGCAGCGGGCGCTCGACCTGAGCCGCAACCTCGACGGCCTGCTGAACCCCGCACAGCTGACGATCCTCAATCCGCTGATCGGCAGCCTGGTGAATCTCGAGCGCCACACCGAGGCGGATCGTGAATTCCAGTACGCGGTGCGGGTCGCCGAGAGCGCCTGGGGCAACACCGATCCGCGCGTCATCGGCACGCTGGATCACTATGCGCATTGGCTCGAGCATATGGGCCGCTTCCCTTCCGCCCGCGCCGAGTACGCCCGTGAGCTCACGGTCGCCGAGAACGCGGGAGCTCGCGCCGCGCGCCTGGTGATCGATCCGCTGCTCGGCATCGCCCGCACCTACCGGCTCGAGGCCCTGATCGGCACGGAGGAGGAAGCGGTGCAGTACGTGGATCCGTTCGCGCAGTCGGGCGTCGGCTTGAGGACGGAGCACAATCCGCGCGGGCTGAACCCCGACGGGGAGAAGGCGCTGCTGATCGCGCTGCAGACCGCCGACAAGATGCACCCGGTCGATCACCAGATCCGCGGCACGACGCTTATGGAGCTGGGCGACTGGTACCTGTGCGCCGATCAGGCCGACAAGAGCCTCACGCGCTACCGTGACGCGTGGAAGGAATTTCAGCAGGCGGGATCGACCGCGACGCTCGACGTGCCCCGGCAGCTGGTCTACCGCGCGCCTTCATCGTCGGCGGCGCGCTCACCGCTCGCCGAGCGCGACAACACCGAGGAGCATTCGGTGCAGGCGACTTTCACCGTGACGCGCGACGGACACACCGCCAACGTGACCACCAACAGCAGCGATGCCACGACCTCGCAGCAGAAGATCGTGCTGGCCGCGGCGAAGCGCGCCCGCTACGGGCCGCGCCTGCTGAACGGTGAGCCGGTGGATACCGAGGGCGTCACGCTGCTGGAAAAGCTGCTCACCAAGAAGCCACGTCAACCCTAGGCACTGGGCGCCCGGGGGCGTCGGCCGGCGGTGGCGGTGCGGCCGGCGCGGGCGCGGCGGTCGGTGGCACCGGCGGTTGAGGCTGCGTCGGCGGCGCTCCCGCATCCCCGTCCGGACCGCTCTCCTCGATGGGCACCGCCTCGATCTGCAGGTTGTCGGCGGTCGCGGCGCCTGACTGCAAGCTCAGCGGCTCATCGCGCGCCAACTGCTGGCCGGCGGCCTGATCCGGAAACTGCACCAGGAATTTCGCCGCCGCATCGCGCATGGCGGCGAGCGTTGCACGCTCGAGTGGCGCGCCGTTCGAAATGCCCTTGGCAAGCGCGCTGCCGTAACCGGTGAGGGTCAGCGTGTCGAACTTCTCCCCCTGTGGCGTGTAGAGATTGATGCGGTAGCGGATCGTGACGGCGTAGTAGCGCCCGCCGGTGTCGCGCTCAGTCACGAAGGAATACTGATCGATCAGCGGTTCAAATAGCGCCTTCAGTCCCGTGCCGGCGCGCGCCGCCGGCAGATCCTTGAATTCTTCCACGTGGCGGAACGAGTCCTTGAACATGTCGCGCAGCATGTGCACGTGCCCGGGACCGAGTGCGATCTGCCACTCGACAGCATAGCGTGTCTCCTTGTGCAGGTAGTTGCGCAGCTCGTTGGGAAGAACGAGCCCGACGGAGGCAGGCAGCGGCTGCAGCAGCGGCTGGGGCAGGACGGGATCGGGTTTGATCGCTATGCCGCCACAGGCGGTCAGAGCCGCCAGCACGGCGCCGGCCAACCATCGCACAGCGCCTAGTGCTTCATGCCGACGAACGTGCCCTCGTTCTGCTCGCATATCAGTCTCATTAGGGCGGAAAAGCGAATATTTGTAAACGGCGACATGTCTGCTCCTTCGGGAAATCCGATGGCGTGGATGCGCATCGGCCGGCGGCCGTCGCGCCCGGGTTTGTTGAGACTGCCGATCGAGTCGAGCGCCGCCTGAATGGAGTCGCCGGTGAACTCATCTCCCAGCACGAAGACGCCCACCCGCTTGTCGGGCGCCCAGTAGCTGCGCACCGCCTCCTCCATGCCAGGAACCGGATTGGACTGGCTGAACGCGCGCCAGCGCCGGGCGCGCACGCGGATCTCGGCGCGCTGCCCCGGGGTGTCGCTCAGCCAGCGCCCACGCGTTCCCTCGAACATGTACGTTCCCTGGTCGTTCAGGACCTGCAGCCCCTGCACGTGCGGATACAGGCTCAGGATCTCGTCCACGATCGCCAGGTTCACATCCCAGTGATTGCTGGTCATGCTCGAGGAGGTGTCGATGATGAAGATGACATAATCGGCGTCGATCGGGATGCCGCCGATGGCCGCGCTGCGCGGGCTTTGTGCGCGCTGCGTGAGCAGCTGCTGCATTTCCTCGCTGAGGGTCTGTTCGGCGGCCACCAGTTCCCGCTCGATGATGTTCGTGACCGAGGCGTCCTCGCGGCTGCCGGCGTAGCGACCCTGGATGCTGCTGAGATCACCCGCCAGCCGCGCGAGCCGGCCGCGCTCGCGCTCGAGAGTTTCGCGGCTGCCCAGCAGCTCGCGGTTGAGTTCGTCGGTCTGCCCGCGAAGCGTATTGAGCTGCTCCTCGAGCAGCCGCACCTCGCCACCGAGGTGCGTGCGGCTCTTCTCCAGCTCGGCGGGTTGCCCGATCTCGCTGAGCACCAGCAGCAGGATGATCGCGCCGAAGCCGCAGCAGATGCAGTCGAGAAACGACAGGCTGAACACTTCGACTTCGCGGCGCCGGCGCATCAGGGCCAGTCCTTTGCGGGCATCAGCAGCGTGCCATCGGTGACCCGCGCCAGGTGCCAGAAGCGGTGCGCGGCCTGCAGATCGCCCTGCATGGGCAACAGCACGCAGTCGATCGGCACATGCTCGGGAAGCTGCGACACGGCCTCGTCGAACAGCCGCATGCGTTCGGCGGAGTTCACGTAGCGGCGCAGTCCCTGGGTCTTGCCCTGCGTGGGCAGGCCGTCGGTGATCAGCACGATCTGGTCGGGAAGCGGGTTGAGCGTGCGCGCCGCGGCAAACGCGTTGTACAAACTGGTGCCGTTGGCCGGGACCAGGGCCTCGAGCGCCTGCATGCCGCGTGCGCGCGCCGCCGCGTCAGCACCCTCGAGCCAGGCACCGCTCCCCGGCACGAGCGGCTGCGCGTGGGTGTTGAAAGTGAGCACCTGGTAGCTGCTGCTGGCGGGCACCTGCGCCATGAGCCAGTCCACGATCGCGACCGCGCGGCGCCACTTGGCGGCGGCGCGCTTGTGCGCGTCGTCCTGGTTGCGCAGCCTGAGGATGCTGACCAGATCCTCGTGCAACATGCTGGCCGAGACATCCAGCAGGATGAGGATGCGCCGGCCCCGCAGGGTGAGCCCGGTGATGTAGCGGCGCTCGGCGACCGCGCGCCCGCTCACCGCCTGGCCCACGGGCGCGCGCTGCAGGCTCCCGGCTTCGAGCCGCTTGTTGCTCTCTTCGAGCGAACGAATGTCGGCCTTGAGCTTCTCGATGTGCGCGCGGCGCGCCAGCGTCTGTGCGTCGTAGCTCGAGAGCTGCTCGCGCCGGCTGGCGAGATCCGTCACGATGCGGTTGGTCTGTTTGGTGGCGCTGGCAACCTCGTTGCGCGTGCGGGTGAGTGTGTCGTGCAGCACGACCAGGTTGCGTTCGCCCGTCAGCACCTGCTCCTTGAGGCGGCTGACGTCTGCGGTCATGGCGTCGGTCTGTTTGAGGCGCACCACCCCGCTTTGCGCGCTGACGATGGTGTAGAAGAGAATCACCGCGCCAAAACCGCAGCAGATGCAGTCGAGGAACGAGAGGGTGAATACCTCGATGCTACGGCGTCGCGCCACAGCTAGGCTCTAAGGCATGGCGGCGGGTGCGTCCCCGACGGCGATCAGCGCCAGCGTGACGCCGGGGTCCCCGATGCGCACCTGATCCCCGGCATGCACACGCGCGCGCTCCGCGACCCGCTCGCCGTTCACGAAGGTGCCGAAGCGGCTGTGATCGAGCAACAACAGCTCCACGCCCTCGCGCAGGAACGTACAGTGACGGCGCGACACCCCTGCCAGCCCCTCCGCCAGGGTGATCGCATGTGCGGCGCCCGGAGCGCGCCCCACTACCAGCGGCTCGCCTCCAAGCGCAAACGTCCGGCCCGCCAACAGCACGTGCGACGGCGTGAGCGCCGCCTCTGGCTCGCCCGCTGCCTCGCGCACGGCGAGAGCCGCCAGCGCGGGCTGCACGTGCGGCGGCAGCCTGCGCAGCAGCCGCACCGGTTCCGCCGCGCTGCGCGGCGGCAGATCGAGGAGCGAGGTGGCGGCCGCCGCGAAGCCGACCGGCAGGCTCACGAGCTCGCAGCCGGCAAATTGCGCCAGCGCCTCACGCAGACCCGGCAACGCGGTGAGCGCTTGCGGCACGAGCAGCGTGAGCGCGCTGCCTGCCGGCCGCAGCTCGTGCAACAGGCGCGCGATCTCGCGCCCTACCGGCTGCGCCGCGTGCGCCAGCTGGTCGCGGGTGAGCGGTACTTCGAGGCGCTCTCCGCCCGCGGTCAGCGCGGCGGCTGCGACCCCACCGGCCAGCGCGTCGCGCGCCAGTGCAGGCAGCGCATCGAACAGCTGCTGCTCGGTCGAGGCGTCATGCAGTGCGTCGAAGCGTGTTTGCCTGACCATGGCCGTGTTGATGAGATCCAGCCAGCCCTGGTAGAGCTGCCAAAGCCCGCCGCGCTCGCTCACCAACGCCCGCCGGCGGCAGGTCGGACCGCCCTCGCGCTCGACGAGTGTTGCGGCCACATGGTGCAGCCCGAGCTCGATCACGATCGCCGCCCCTGTCCCGCCCAGCGCCGCGGCCGACACCACCGCCGCGTCCACGAACCCGTCGACCGGCAGGGCGAGGTGACGAGCGATTGCCAGCAGCGCGCCCAGGCCGAAGCGCTCGG
>DASWUP010000036.1:0-5719 GCA_036401635.1 Steroidobacteraceae bacterium | reverse complement strand
GCAGCATGAGATGCGGAAAGTCGACGTTCCAGGGATGCGGCGGCACGTACGGGCACTTCGTCATGAAGCACATGTCGCACAGGTAGCACTGATCCACGACCTGCCAGAACACCCGGCGGTCCACGCCGGCAACTTCCCCGTGTGCGGAGGCATCCACGGCGCTAAACAGGGTCGGAAAGGCGTTGCAGAGGCTGAAGCAGCGGCGGCAGCCGTGGCAGATGTCGAACACCCGCTCGAGTTCGGCCTCGAGCGCAGTGGCGTCGTAGAACTTCGGGTCGCGCCACTGCAGCGGGTGTCGCGTGGGAGCCTCCAGGCTCCCCTCGCGCCCCGCTGAGGCGGAACCCGGCGCGGCTGGCGTGGTGCTCATGCGCGCGTCAGGCTCTGAAGGGGCGACGCGCCCGCGGGTGTTGGCGGTTCGCGGGCGGACGCAGCTTTAGAGGCCGTCCAGTGCCTTCTGGAAACGATTGGCATGCGAGCGCTCGGCCTTGGCCAGCGTCTCGAACCAATCGGCAATTTCCCCGAAGCCCTCCTCGCGCGCAGCTTTCGCCATGCCGGGATACATGTCGGTGTACTCATGGGTCTCGCCGGCAATGGCGGCCTTCAGATTGAGCCGGGTCTCGCCGATGGGCAGGCCCGTCGCCGGATCACCGACCGCCTCCAGGTACTCGAGGTGCCCGTGGGCGTGGCCGGTCTCGCCTTCCGCGGTGGAGCGGAACACCGCCGAGACGTCGTTGAACCCCTCGACGTCTGCCTTCTGTGCGAAATACAGATAGCGCCGGTTCGCTTGCGACTCCCCGGCGAACGCATCCTTGAGATTCCTCTCCGTCTTGCTGCCTTTGAGATTCATGACGCTCCTCGCTTAGACTCGGTCTAACTCACGCGTGCGACTGTATCGCCGCAGCGCAAGCGACGTCAACCCCGCGTTGACCCTCGCACCGCGCGCTGTGTAACGTTGCGCGCCCTTGGCACCCCGTCGCTTGCCCTCCAGGAGTTGGTTGAACTTGGCGCGTAACAGCAAAGGCCCCGACTTCGAACAGGCGCTTGCGGAGCTCGAAGGCCTGGTGGAGCGTCTCGAGCGCGGCGATCTGCCGCTCGATGAGGCGCTGAAGACTTTTGAGCGCGGCATCGCGCTCACGCGCCACTGCCAGGCGTCCCTGCAGGCCGCGCAGCAGAAAGTCGAGATCCTTCTGAAACGCAGTGGGCAGGCCGAAATCGAGCCGTTCGAGGGGTCCGCGGACGAGCCGGCGGCCGCCTCGTCGGACCCGGAGTGATGGACGCGCAGGTCAGCGCCGGGCCGAGCTCGCCCGCCGATTTCGCCACGCGCGTCCTCGACTGCCAGGCGCGTATCGAGGGTGTACTCGAGCGCGCGCTGGCGCTGCCGGATCCGGGGACGCCACGCCTGCGCGAGGCGATGCGCTACAGTGTCCTGGGCGCCGGCAAGCGCCTGCGGCCGACACTCGTGTACCTGACGGGTGAATCGTTCGGCGCACCGCTCGCGCGACTCGACACGCCCGCGGCGGCGGTTGAATTGATCCACGTGTACAGCCTCGTGCACGACGATCTGCCCGCGATGGATGATGACGACCTACGGCGCGGCCGGCCGACCTGTCATCGCGCCTACGATGAAGCGACCGCGATCCTGGTGGGCGATGCGCTGCAGGCACTCGGCTTTGCGGTGCTGGCGAACGAACCGACGGACGACACGAGCGTCGAAGTGCGGCTCGAGATGCTGCGCATCCTCGCCCGCGCCACCGGCACCGGCGGGATGGCGGGCGGCCAGGCGGTCGATCTGGCCGCCGTGGGACGGGCGCTGTCGGTGGCAGCGGTCGAGAACATGCACCGCCGCAAGACCGGCGCGCTCATCGAGTGCAGCGTGTTGCTGGGAGCCCTGGCGGCGGGTGTGAGCGGTGGCCGCGAGCTCGCGGCCCTGCAACACTTCGGCGCCGAGATCGGGCTGGCGTTCCAGATCCAGGACGACATCCTCGACGTCGAAGGTGATGCGGCGCTGCTCGGCAAGTCCACCGGCGCCGACGCCGCGCATGCTAAACCTACCTATCCCAGCACCGTGGGACTTACCGCGTCGCGCGTGCGCGCCAGCGAGTTGCGCGACGCGGCGATAGCAGCGCTCGCACCGCTGGGCGAACGTGGCGCGCTGCTCGCGCAACTGGCCAACTTCGTCGTCAGTCGCGCCAGCTGAAGGCGTTCCCGCACGCCCGCCGCCCCCAAAGGGCGCAGGTGCGGCGGCCCTTTTCGGCCCCGCGCGGGGCGCCCGTGTACACTGAGGGTGCGATGAGCCTTGCGCCGGACAACTACCCGCTGCTGTGCACGATCGAGTCGCCGGCAGATCTGCGTCGCCTGCCCGTGAGCAAGCTCCCGGCGCTTGCCGCTGAGCTGC
This sequence comes from Steroidobacteraceae bacterium, assembly GCA_036401635.1. Taxonomy (GTDB): domain Bacteria; phylum Pseudomonadota; class Gammaproteobacteria; order Steroidobacterales; family Steroidobacteraceae; genus 13-2-20CM-66-19. The sequence continues at coordinate 3,324 of DASWUP010000036.1, read as the reverse complement.
GCGAGTTCCTGATCCACAGCGTCAGCACGCGCGGCGGTCACTTCGCCGCCGGCCTGGGAACGGTCGAGCTGACGATCGCCCTGCACTACGTCTTCGACACGCCGCGTGACCGGCTGGTGTGGGATGTCGGCCATCAGGCGTACCCGCACAAAGTGCTGACCGGGCGTCGCGATCGGCTGCACACCATCAAGCAGGACGGGGGCCTGGCGCCTTTTCCGGCGCGCGGCGAGAGCGAGTACGACACTTTCGGAGTCGGACACTCGAGCACTTCGATCAGCGCAGCATTGGGCATGGCGGTGGCGGCGGCGCGCGCCGGCGAGGATCGCCGCGTGGTGGCGGTCATCGGCGATGGCGCCATGACGGCGGGCATGGCGTTCGAGGCGCTGAACCACGCCGGCTCGCTGCCGGCGGACCTGCTCGTGATACTCAACGACAACGACATGTCGATCTCCGAGAACGTCGGCGCGCTTTCCAACCACTTCGCGCGCGCGCTCTCGGGCCGCGTGTACGCGCACCTGCGCGAGGGCGGCAAGAAAGTGCTGCGGCAGATGCCCACGGTGTGGGAGCTGGCGCGCCGCTCGGAAGAGCACCTCAAGGGCATGGTGCTGCCGGGCACGTTGTTCGAGGAGATGGGATTCAACTACATCGGACCCATGGACGGTCACGACGTCAAGGCGCTGGTCAAGACGCTGCGCAACATACGCAAGCTCCGCGGGCCGCAGTTTCTGCACGTGGTGACGCGCAAGGGCAAGGGCTACGCACCCGCCGAGGCCGACCCGATCAAGTGGCATGGGCCGGGGCCGTTCGATCCGGCGAGCGGCACGATCTTCAAGGAGAAGAGCACCGGTCCCACGTACTCGCAGATCTTCGGCCAGTGGCTCTGCGACATGGCGGAGCGCGATCCGCGCATCATTGCCATCACGCCGGCGATGCGCGAGGGCTCCGGCCTGGTCGAGTTCTCCAAACGTTTCCCGGATCGCTATTTCGACGTCGCGATCGCCGAGCAGCATGCGGTGACCTTCGCCGCCGGGATGGCTGCGGACGGCCTGAGGCCGGTGGTCGCGATCTACTCGACGTTCCTGCAGCGCGCCTACGATCAACTCATTCACGACGTGGCGCTGCAGAAGCTGCCGGTAGTGTTTGCCGTGGATCGCGCCGGCCTCGTGGGTGGCGATGGCGCGACTCACCAGGGCAGCTACGATCTGTCCTACCTGCGCTGCATTCCCAACACGGTGATCATGGCGCCGGCGGACGAGAACGAGTGCCGGCAGATGCTGTACACCGCGAGCACGCTCAACGCCCCGGCGATCGTGCGCTATCCGCGCGGCGGCGGGCCGGGAGCAGCGCTAAGCGCGGACATGAGCGCACTGCCCACCGGCAAGGCGCAGCTGCGGCGCGAGGGCAACAGCGGGCTCGCGCTGCTGGCGTTCGGCGCGCTGGTGACCCCGGCTCAGGCAATCGCCGAGCGCCTGGACGCGACGCTCGTCAACATGCGCTTCGTCAAACCACTCGACGAGGAGCTGATTGTCACGCTCGCCGCACGGCACCGCGCGTTCGTGACCATCGAGGAGAACGCCACCCGTGGCGGCGCGGGCTCCGCGGTCGGTGAGGTGCTCGCCTCGGAAGGCCTGCAGGTGCCGCTGCTGCAGCTCGGCATTCCCGACCGCTTCATCGAACACGGCTCACGCGAGGGCTGCCTCAGTGCCGCCGGACTCGATGCGCTGGGCCTCACCGCCAGCATCGAGCGTTGGTGGGCGCTGCAGCCCCACGAACGCCTGCGCGCGGCCGGCAGGGCGTGAAGCTAAGGCCTTACGACCAACCGCGCCTGTAGGTGCCGCCGCCGGCCGCTGCCTGCGTGGCGAGCGCACCCTACTTAATAAGAGGTATTCCCGCAGCACCGCCGCGGCCGTGACAATGCCGTTGCCAGATTTGCCGGTGTTTCCTGTAGGCTTTCGCATCATGACTCCTCCGCCCGCCACCACCGCCAAGCTCGTGCGCGCCGCCACAGCTGCGGTCGAGGACGTGCACGCCCGCAGCGACACGCGCGCACTGCCCATCAACCGGGTGGGCATCAAGGACATCAGCCACCCGGTGCGGGTCAAGGATCGCTCGGCGGGCGAGCAGCACACCATCGCCACTTTCAACATGTACGTGAGTCTGCCGCACAACTTCAAGGGCACGCACATGTCGCGCTTCGTGGAGATCCTGCACGCCGAGCGCGAGATATCGGTGGACTCATTTCGCGGCATGCTGCGCGCCGTGACCGAGCGTCTCGAAGCCGACACCGGGCACATCGAGATGAGCTTTCCGTTCTTCATCATGAAGCGCGCGCCGGTCTCCGGTGTCGAGAGCCTGATGGACTACCGCGCCAGCCTCATCGGCGAGCACCGGCACGGCGACACCGAGATGTGGGTGCGGGTGTCCGTGCCGGTCACCAGCCTGTGCCCGTGCTCGAAGAACATTTCCGACTATGGCGCCCATAACCAGCGCTCGCACGTCACCATCACCGCGAAGCTGCGCAGCCACATGTGGATCGAGGAGCTCATCGAGATCGCCGAGAGCGAGGCTTCGTGCGAGCTGTACGGAATTCTCAAGCGTCCCGATGAGAAACACGTGACCGAACGCGCGTACGACAACCCAAAGTTCGTCGAGGACATGGTGCGCGACGTCGCGACGCGGCTGAACCGTGATCCGCGCGTGGCCGCCTATGTGGTGGAATCGGAGAACTTCGAGTCCATCCACAACCATTCGGCCTACGCGCTCATCGAGCACGACAAGGACGCCTGACGGACCGTGGCGCTGCGCAGCGTGCGCCTCAGGCCTGCCGCGCATGAAGATTTCTTAATGCGGCGTTCATTGCGGCGTGAGGCCCGCCCCTCTAACTTCTGCGCTAATCGCAGGTCGTACACGTGAGGAACGCGCGCATGAAGACCATCACCGCATTCACCGCCATCGCCATCGTGAGTTGCGGCGCCGCCGTCGCTGCCGATCCGCCCGCGCTGCCGTCGGCGACGCCGGTGAAACATGCCTCGCTCAAGGTCTGCAACAAGCAGGCGGACGCGAAGAAGCTCACCGGGCCCGCGCGTGCGCAGTTCGTGAAGGACTGCCGGGACGGCAAGAGCTCCTGAGCTGCGCGGCGCTGGGTTGCGCCGCGGATCCGCTCATGAGGGATTTCACGCCCTTGTGGGTGCGCGTGTAGGCGGCGTATGCTCCGCCGCTTACGGGAGAATGAAGAAGTTAGACGCCGTTAAGCCGCCTGTCAGTACCTGACTGTCTGGTCATGCGTCTGGTGTGCCTTGCGCCGCCGATGGCGCCGGCCGTGGG
>DASWUP010000035.1:0-1640 GCA_036401635.1 Steroidobacteraceae bacterium | reverse complement strand
GGCGCGATAGCCCCTGGCGACCGGGCTCGGGTCATGGCTCGCCTGCGCGCCAGCGACCGCGAGATCATCGAGATCGGCCACGACGAGATCGAGCGCTTCGTCGGCAACATGCTCGAGCTCGGCACCTGGGACGAGGCGCTGGGGGACTCCCGCGTGCTCGTGATGTCTGACACTGCGCGCCGCGCGCTCAACCCTAAGCTGTTCGCGCAGCTCTCGGGCTGCACGGACGCCGTGCTCGCGGTTCCAGTTCCCACCATCGAAAGGCTTGGCGGCGGCAGCGTGCGCTGCATGCTGGCTGAAGTGTTCCGGCCGGCGTGATCGAGCTGCTGGTCAAGGGGGGCCTCTGCTATCTCCTGGGTTCGATCGTGGGGAGCCTCGTCATCGGGCGCTTGCGTGGGGTCGACATCCGCGCGCTCGGCAGCGGCAATGCCGGCGCCACCAACGCGCTGCGGACCCAGGGCAAAGCGGTCGCATTCTGCGTGCTCGTGATCGATGTGGCGAAGGGCTGGATCGCGACGCGGCTGATCGCGCCCTCCGTCCTGCCTGGGATCGCGCCCGCGGCGCCCGAGTTACAGCTGTGGTGCGTCACGGTCTGCGGGCTCGCTGTGATACTCGGTCATGTCTATCCGCTCTGGTACGGATTGCGGGGCGGCAAGGGAGTGGCGACGCTCGTGGGCGCCGTGCTCGGCATCCACCCCTGGCTGCTCCTGCCCATGGTGCTCACCTGGCTCGCGGCGGTGATCCTGTTTGGCTTTGTGGGGCTCGCCTCGATGCTGGCTGCGCTCGCGCTTGCCGTCTCGATCTCGCTGAGTGACGCCAGCCCCTGGGTGCCGCTCTTCACTTACGGAATACTCGCCGCTGTGCTGATACTGTTTACCCACCGTTACAACATCGCGCGTATGCGCGCTGGCACCGAGTCGCGCGCCCGCCGCCTGTGGCTCTTCGGTTCGCGCCGGGGACAGGCCTGACATGGTGTGTGCAGGCACAGCGGCGCCGCATGAGGAGAACGATTCGGCGCCGCTCTTGGCGCGCGTGTTCGCACAGCTCTCGGACGGGCGTTTCCACTCCGGTGAGGAGCTCGCGAAGGCGCTCGGCGTCAGCCGCAGCGCGATCTGGAAGGCGACCGGGACGCTCAGGGAGCTGGGCGCGACGCTGTACGCCGTCCGCAACCGCGGCTATCGCCTCGCCGGCGCGAGCGATCCCCTCGATGCGGCGAAGATCCGCGCGGGCCTCGCGCCTGAAGTGCACGGTCGCGTGCGCAGCGTCGAGGCTGCCTGGTCGACCGCCTCCACCAACACCGTGCTGCTCGCGCGCGCCAACCCGCCCGACGGGACGAGCGAGGTCGTTCTCGCGGAATATCAGACCGCCGGAAGAGGGCGGCGCGGGCGCGCCTGGCTGGCGCCGCCGGGCGGGGCGATCTGCCTGTCGCTGAGCTGGACGTTCCGCGAAGTGCCGCCTGATCTCGGCGCGCTGAGCCTGGTCATCGGGGTGTGCGCGCTGCGGGCACTGCAGGAACTCGGAGTGGCGGGTGCCGCGCTCAAATGGCCGAATGACCTGCTGCTCGCGGAGCGCAAACTCGGCGGCGTGCTCATCGAGCTGCGGGCGGAATCCGCAGGTCCCGCCTGCGTCGTGATCGGCAT
>DASWUP010000034.1:0-6754 GCA_036401635.1 Steroidobacteraceae bacterium | reverse complement strand
AATCACCTGGTTGGCGAAGGAAGAGCTCATCACGTAGCTCGGATGGCCGGTGGCGCAGCCCAGATTCACCAGCCGCCCCTCGGCAAGCAGGATGAGCCGCCGGCCGTCGGGCAGGATGACGTGGTCGACCTGGGGCTTGATGTTCTCCCACTGGTAGCGCTTCAGACTCGCGACATCGATCTCGCTGTCGAAGTGGCCGATGTTGCACACGATCGCGTTGTGCTTCATGCGCAGCATGTGATCGTGCGTGAGCACGTGAAAGTTGCCGGTCGCGGTGACGAAGATGTCGGCCTTGTCGGCCGCGTACTCCATGGTGACGACGCGATAGCCTTCCATGGCCGCCTGCAGCGCGCAGATCGGATCGATCTCGGTCACCCACACCTGTGCCGACAGCGCCCGCAGCGCCTGGGCCGAGCCCTTGCCGACATCCCCGTAACCGCACACCACGGCGATCTTGCCGGCCACCATGACGTCGGTGGCCCGCTTGATGGCATCCACCAGCGACTCGCGGCACCCGTACAGGTTGTCGAACTTGCTCTTGGTGACCGAATCGTTCACGTTGATCGCTGGGAACGCGAGCCTGCCCTCCTTCGCCATCTGGTACAGGCGCTTCACCCCGGTGGTGGTCTCCTCGGTGACGCCCCGGATCTGACGAATGCGCGTGGAATACCAGCGCGGATCGGCCTTCAACCTGGCGCGGATGGCGGCAAACAGTGCGCTCTCCTCCTCGCTCCCGGGTGCGGCGATCGCGCCGGCGTCGCTCTCCGCTTGCACCCCCAGGTGCAGCAGCAGCGTCGCATCACCCCCATCATCGAGAATCATGTTGGAGTAGCCGCCGTCGGGCCATTCGAAGATCCGGTGTGCGTACTCCCAGTAGTCCGCGAGCGATTCGCCCTTGAGGGCGAACACCGCCGTGCCACGCGCGGCGATGGCGGCGGCGGCGTGATCCTGGGTGGAGAAGATGTTGCACGACGCCCAGCGCACCTTCCCACCGAGCGCCTCCAGGGTCTCGATGAGCACCGCGGTCTGGATGGTCATGTGCAGGGAGCCGGAGATGCGGGCCCCCTTGAGGGGCTGAGTGCGTGCGTACTCGTCGCGAATCGCCATGAGACCGGGCATCTCGGTCTCGGCGATCGCGATCTCCTTGCGCCCCCAGTCAGCCAGTGCCAGGTCTGCGACCTTGTACTCCCCGGAAGCAGCGGCGCTTTTCAGCGTGGCGTTCATACTCGATACTCCGTGTGACAGAGTGAGCGCCGTATGGATGACGCGACGTCTGCTGAGCCTGGCAGGCGCGGCGCGCAATTCAGCGCCGGCCCGTCGCAACGCTCCTCAGCAAGCGTGGCTGCCGCGATGCGGCTGCATTCAATTCTTCAGGCCGCGCGCGCTCCTTTGGCCTCGGCGGCCAGCGTCTCGGCGAGATCGGTGCGCTCCCAGGTGAACTCCGGCTCGGTGCGGCCGAAGTGGCCGTAGGTGGCGGTCTTCTGGTAGATGGGTCGCACCAGATCGAGCATCTCGCGCAGACCGTAGGGTGTGAGGTCGAAGTGCTTGCGGATGAGCTGCGTCAGGCGCTCGCGCGACAGGCGGCTGGTACCGAACGTCTCCACCATGATCGAAGTCGGCTCGGCAACGCCGATGGCGTAGGACACCTGCACCTCACAGCGCTCGGCGAGTCCCCCCGCCACGATGTTCTTGGCGACGTAGCGCGCGGCATACGCGGCCGAGCGATCGACCTTGGATGGGTCCTTGCCCGAGAACGAACCGCCCCCATGGCGGGCGTAGCCGCCGTAGGTGTCGACGATGATCTTGCGCCCGGTGAGTCCACAATCACCCACCGGTCCGCCGATCACGAAACGTCCGGTCGGGTTGATGTGGTACTTGGTGCGCTTGTCCACCCACTTCGCCGGCAGGGTGGGCTTTAGAATCTCCTCCATCACCGCCTCGCGCAACGCCTTGGTCGAGACTTCCGGGCTGTGCTGGGTGGACAACACGACCGCCTCCAGCCCCACGGGCCTTGCGTCCTCGTAGCGCAACGTGACCTGACTCTTCGCGTCCGGACGCAGCCAGGGGAGCTTACCCGCCTTGCGCACCTGCGCCTGGCGCTTAACCAGGCGGTGAGCGAGCGTGATCGGCGCCGGCATCAACACATCGGTCTCGTTGGTGGCGTAGCCGAACATCATTCCCTGGTCGCCCGCCCCCTGCTTGCGCTCATCCTTGCGATCGACGCCCTGGGCGATGTCGGCAGACTGTTTGCCGATGATGTTGAGCACGCCGCAGCTGGCGCCGTCAAATCCCATGTCCGAGGAGTTGTAACCGATGTCCAGCACCGTCTTGCGCACCAGTGCTTCGACGTCGACCCACGCCCGGGTGGTGACCTCTCCGGCGACGATCACGACGCCGGTCTTGACGAGCGTCTCGCAGGCGACGCGGCCGCGATCATCGGCTGCGAGAATCGCGTCCAGCACCACGTCCGAAATCTGGTCTGCGATCTTGTCCGGGTGGCCTTCGGAGACTGACTCGGAGGTAAACAGAAAGTCGTTCGTCATGGAGATCCGCCGCAATCCTGTAAGGGTGTCAAAGCGGGCAGTTTAACCCAGGTGGCCGCCGCCTTGCTTACCGCGCCGGCGCAAAGGCGGACGCCAGGCGCGCATCGAATTCGGCGCGCGTAAAGCGGTGATTCTGCGTGCCGCGACACTCGATCTTGATGGCTCCCATGAGCGAGGCGATATGTCCGGTGCTCGGCCAGTCAAGACCGTGCAGCAGGCCGTGAATGAGGCCGGCACGATAGGCATCACCGCATCCGGTGGGATCGACCACCGCGGCGGCCTTGGCGCTCGGGATCGCAATCTCCCGTTCGCGGGTATAAATGATGGAGCCGGCCGGGCCGCGGGTCACGATGAGCGCGGCCACGCGCTGCGTGAGTTCGCCTACGCTCCATCCGGTCTTCTGCTGCACCAGCTGCCATTCGTAGTCGTTCATCGTGATCCAGGTCGCCTGGGACACAAAGCGCTCCAGGTCCTCGGCGCTGAACAACGGCAGGCCCTGGCCGGGATCGAAAATGAAGCGGATGCCCGCCGCGGCGAACTGCGCGGCGTGCTGGATCATACCGTCGCGCGCCTCAGGCGCCACGATGCCGATGGCGATGTCACGCGCCTGCGTCACGCGGTTGGCGTGCGCGTGTTGCATCGCCCCCGGATGGAACGCCGTGATCTGATTGTCATCGAGATCGGTGGTGATGAACGCCTGGGCGGTGAGCTCTGCATCGATCACCTTGACGTGATCATCCGGCACGCCGGCGTGCGCCATCCATTCCTTGTAAGGGCCGAAGTCGCGCCCCACGGTGGCCATGGGATAACCGATGTCCCCGAGCAGGCGCAGGTTGTAGGCGATGTTGCCGGCACAGCCGCCGTACTCGCGCCGCAGCTGCGGCACCGTGAACGAGACGTTCAGCATGTGGATCTTGTCGGGCAGGATGTGATTGGCGAAGCGGTCGTTGAACACCATGATGGTGTCGAACGCCAGCGAGCCGCAGATCAACGCCCTGCCCGGCTCAGTCGCCTTCATGCCTTGGTGCCCTGCGAGGGGGCACCCGCGGCCGCAGCAGCGGCAAGCTGCGCCACGGCGTTCCTGGCGATATCGGTCAGGCCCGCGCCCTGGCGTTGCTCGTAGTAGGCAATCATCTGCGCGCGCATGCGCGGCTCCCAGTAGCGCTTCAGGTGATTCGCCACATCGCGCGCCGCCTGCTGCGCATCCGCCGTGCCGGCGAAGAAGTCGCCGATCTCGTTGGTCATCTTGATGAGCAGATCGATGTTCATGTGAGCGAGCGTGAGCTCATGTCAGCCTGTGCGGGTGCGCGTAGACGACGTGCTGGTCGGCCCGCGCGAACGCCACCAGCGTGAGCCCGGCCTGCTGCGCCAGGCGCACGGCGAATGCCGTCGGCGCCGACAGCGCGACCAGCAATGAGATCCCGACGGTGGCGCACTTCTGCACCATCTCGTAGCTGGCGCGGCTGGTGATGAGCATATAGCCCGCCGTGAAGTCGGCGTGTGCGCGCGACAATGCCCCGATGGTCTTATCGAGCGCATTGTGCCGGCCGACATCCTCGCGCACCACCTTGATCCCTTCTCCCGGAACGACCCAGGCTGCCGCGTGCACGCTGCCGGTGCGGGCATTGATCGGCTGCCGGCCGGACAACTCCTCGATCGCCGCGTGCAGCTCGGCGCTGCTGATGCTCACGCCGGCGGGCACCGGTCCGCACTCGCGGATCGCATCCGCGGCGCTCTCCGCCCCGCACAGGCCGCAGCCGGTTCTGCCGGTGAGGTTGCGGCGGCGCTGCAGCAACTGCGTGAACCGCTCCCAGGCCACCGTGATGTGCACATCCGCGGCGGCGGCGCCGTAGGTGACTTCCACGCCGCGGATTTCCTCCGCGCGCGCCACCAGGCCTTCGCTTAAGGTGAATCCGACCGCGTAGTCCTCGAGATCCGCCGGTGTCGCCAGCATCACCACGTGCGGCACGTCGTGATAGACCAGCGCGACCGGCACCTCCTCGGCCACCAGGTCGGTGGTGCGTGCGAGCGAGCCGCGCGACCAGCGCTCGACGCCAACTTCCGCGCTGACCGCGCCCGGGGCTTGCGCCTTCGCCACAGATTGCGGGCTCATCGCGCGCTTGAGGCTGCAGGCACCGCCTCGCTCAGGCGGGCGCGGGATCCTGCCGGCGCTTGCGGGCCGGGTGCGGCAGGGCGCGCTCGGCCTGGGCGCGCTTCTGCCACGCGTCCTTCTGGTTGACCAGCACCACCTCGACCGCGGTCACCTTGTACTCCGGGCAGTTGGTCGCCCAGTCGGAGTTCTCGGTGGTGACGACGTTGGCATTGGTCTCCGGGAAATGGAACGTGGTGTACACCACGCCCGGGGCGATCTTCTCGGAAACCTTGGCGCGCAGCACCGTCTCGCCGGCGCGGCTGGTGAGGCCCACCCAGTCCCCGTCGGCGATGCCGCGCACCTCGGCGTCGTGCGGGTGGATCTCGAGCACGTCCTCGGTGTGCCAGACGACATTGTTGGTGCGGCGCGTCTGCGCGCCGACGTTGTATTGCGTGAGGATCCGGCCGGTGGTCAGGATCAGCGGGAAGCGGCTGGTCGAGCGCTCGCTGGTCGGCACGTACGCAGTCGCAAAGAACTTGCCCTTGCCGCGCACGAACTGCCCGACGTGCATGGTCGGGGTGCCCTCGGGGGCAGCGTCGGTGCACGGCCACTGAATGCTCCCCAGCCGCTCGATCTTCTCGAACGTCATGCCGGCGAAGGTCGGCGTGAGGCGCGCGATCTCCTCCATGATCTCGCTGGCGTGGTTGTAGCGCATCGGATAGCCGAGCGCCTCGGACAGCAGGCAGGTGATCTGCCAGTCCTGGTAACCGGCCAGCGGCTCGATGATCTTGCGCACCAGCGAGGTGCGCCGCTCGGCATTGGTGAAGGTGCCGTCCTTCTCCAGGAACGAGGAGCCCGGCAGGAACACGTGCGCGAACTTCGCGACCTCGTTGAGGAACAGGTCCTGCACGATGCAGCACTCGAGCGAGGCCATCGCCGCGCTCACGTGGTGCGTGTTGGGGTCGGACTGCACGAAGTCCTCGCCCTGCACGTACATGCCTTTGAAGGTGCCGTCGAGGGCGGCCTCGAACATGTTGGGAATACGCAGGCCCGGTTCGGACTGCAGCTGCACCCCCCAGGCGTCTTCGAACGACTTGCGCACGATCGGATCGGACACGTGCCGGTAAGCGCTGAACTCGTGCGGGAAGGAGCCCATGTCGCACGAGCCCTGCACGTTGTTCTGGCCGCGCAGCGGGCTCACGCCCACGCCCTCGCGGCCGAGGTTGCCGGTGGCCATGGCGAGATTGGCGATGCCCATGACCGCGGTCGTGCCCTGGCTGTGCTCGGTGACCCCGAGGCCGTAGTAGATGGCGCTGTTGCCGGCGGTGGCGTAGAGGCGCGCCGCGCGGCGCACGCGCTCGGCCGGTACGCCGGTGATGGCTTCCGAGGCTTCCGGCGAATTGCGCTCTTCGGCGACGAACGCCTTCCACTTCGCGAACGAGTCGGGCTCACAGCGCTCGGCCACGTACGCCTCCTTGACGAGGCCCTCGGTCACGACCACGTGCGCGAGTGCATTGAGGAGGGCGACGTTGGTGCCGGGTTTGAGCTGCAGGTGCTCCTCGGCCTGGATGTGCGGCGTGCGCACCAGGGCGATCTCACGCGGATCGGCGATGATCAGCATCGCGCCCTGGCGCAGACGTTGCTTCAACTGCGAGGCGAACACCGGGTGTCCGTCGGTGGGGTTCGCGCCGATGATCAGGATCACGTCCGCCTGCATGACGGAATCGAAAGCCTGCGTGCCGGCGGATTCGCCCAGGGTGTTCTTCAGCCCGTAGCCGGTCGGCGAGTGGCACACGCGCGCGCAGGTGTCGACGTTGTTGGTTCCGAAGGTCGCGCGCACCAGCTTCTGCACCAGGAAAGTCTCCTCGTTGGTGCAGCGCGAAGAGGTGATGCCCCCGACCGAGTCGCGGCCGTACTTCGCCTGGATGCGGCGGATCTCGCTGGCGGCGTAGCCGATCGCCTCTTCCCAGGAAACCTCGCGCCACGCGTCGCGGATGCTCTTGCGGATCATGGGCTTCAGCACGCGATCCTCGTGCGTCGCATAGCCGTAGGCGAAGCGCCCCTTGATGCAGGCGTGACCGTGGTTGGCCTTGCCCGCGCGATCGGGCACCATGCGGAC
>DASWUP010000033.1:0-16677 GCA_036401635.1 Steroidobacteraceae bacterium | reverse complement strand
GCGCGCATGAATCAGCCCGACTACACTCACATTCAGCAACTGCTCGCGCAGGTTCGCTCGCTCGCCGACGCCGCCGAGGCGCACGGCACGCTTGCGGGTTGCCTGTGCGGGGCAGCCGGGTACCGCTTCGAGGACTGGCTGCGCGAGATCCTGCCCGAGGGGCGCGCGGAGCCTGCCGCGACGGCCACCTTGCACGCGCTGTACGCGGCGACCGCGCACGCTCTGCTCGAGCCTGACATGGAGTTCGAACTGCTGCTGCCCGAGGATGCGCAACCGATCGATGCGCGCACCGCGGCGTTGGCCGGGTGGTGCCGGGGATTTCTCTACGGCCTCGGCGCCGGCACCATCCCGGACGCGAGCGGGTTGCCGGGGGACGCCGGTGAGATCGTGCGCGACTTTGCCGAGATCACGCGCGCCGGGGTCGACACTCGCCAGGGGGAGGAGTCAAACGAGAGCGCCTACGCGGAGCTGGTGGAGTTCGTGCGGGTGGGCGTGCAGCTGCTGTTCGAGGAGCTGGCCGCCGCCCGCCGGTTGCCGGCGCCGTCCGCAGCTCCCCTGCACTAGAGGGCGCGCGGCTCATGTCAAGAGATGAGTTTGCGCGCCGCCGCCGCCAGTTGATGCGCCTGATGGGACGCGACTCGATCGCCGTCCTGCCCGCAGCTCCGATACGGCATCGGAACAACGACGTCGAGTATCCATACCGACAGGACAGCGACTTTCACTACCTCACCGGCTTCGGCGAGCCTGAAGCGGTGGCGGTGCTCGTGCCCGGGCGGGCGCACGCCGAGTACATCCTGTTTGTGCGCGAGCGCGATCCCGCCCGCGAAACCTGGGACGGGCGCCGCGCGGGGCCCGCGGGCGCAGCGCGTGACTACGGGGCGGATGACGCCTTCCCCATCAGCGACATCGACGAGATCCTGCCCGGGTTGCTCGAGAACCGCACCAGCGTGTTCTACACCATGGGCGCTTACGCCGACTTCGACCAGCGCGTGGTCGGCTGGGTCAATGGTCTGCGCACCCAGGCGCGCGACGGTCGCCACCCGCCGCAGGAGTTCGTGGACCTGGATCACGTGCTGCACGACATGCGGCTGTACAAGTCGCGGCGCGAGCTCGCGCTGCTGCGCACTTCGGCGCGCATCGCCGCCCAGGCGCACCAGCGGGTGATGCGTTTCTGCCGCCCCGGAGCCACCGAGTACCAGGTGATGGCGGAGCTGCTGCACGAATTCCGCCGCCACAATGCCGATACGGCCTACCACCCGATCGTGGGCGGCGGCCGCAACAGCTGCATCCTTCACTACCGGGAGAACAACCAGCCGCTCGCCGACGGCGACCTGTTGCTGGTGGATGCTGGTTGCGAGCTGGAGTGCTATGCCTCTGATATCACCCGCACCTTCCCGGTCAACGGTCGCTTCACGCCCGAGCAGCGCGCGGTCTACGAAGTGGTGCTGGAAGCGAACCGGGCAGCAATCGCCCGCGTGCGGCCCGGCAACCACTGGAACGAGCCGCACCAGGCGGCGGTACGAGTCATCACCCAGGGACTGGTGAAACTCGGGCTCCTCAAGGGTCGGGTCGCCGCGCTCATCCGCAGCGGCGCGTACCGGCGTTTCTTCATGCACCGCACGGGCCATTGGCTCGGCCTGGACGTGCACGACGTCGGCGACTACAAGATTGGCGACGAGTGGCGGGTGCTCGAGCCAGGCATGGTGATGACCGTCGAGCCGGGAATCTACCTCCCCGCCGGCGCCCGCGGGGTCCCCAAGCGCTTTCGCAATATTGGCATCCGCATCGAAGACGACGTGGTGGTGACCCGGCGCGGAGCGGAAGTGCTCACCGCGCGCGCGCCCAAGGACGCGGATCAGATCGAAGCGCTCATGGCGCGTGGCTGATCGCGCGCACGCTTCAGAGGGCTCACACATGACCGCTCCAGCAGCGCTCGCACAAACCCTCGAGGTCGACGTCGCCATCATTGGCGGCGGCATGGTCGGTGCGAGTCTCGCCGCCGGCCTCGCCGGCACCGGCGTGCGGCTGTTGCTGGTGGAGAGCGCACCCTTCGGAGCGCTCGCGCAGCCGAGCTTCGATGAGCGCACCACCGCGCTCGGCAACGCCAGCCGCCGGATCTTCGAGGGCCTGGGGTGCTGGGATGCGATGGCGTCCGGGGCCGCCGCCATCCGCACCATCCACGTCTCGGAGGCCGGGCGATTCGGATTCGCGCGCCTCAGCGCCGCTGAGCAGGGGATCGATGCCTTCGGTTACGTCCTCGCCAACCGCAGGATCGGTGCGGCGTTGTGGGGCAAGCTCGCCGCGGCGCCCGCTCTGGCACTGCGCGTGCCGGCCCGGGCGGAAGAAGTCGCGATCACCGCAGACGCCGTGCGCTTGACTGTGGCAGGTGCGGCCGGAGAGCGCGAGCGGGTCACCGCGCGCCTGGTGGTCGCGGCCGACGGTGCACACTCGCAGATCCGCACGCTCGCGGGCATCGAAGCGGCAGTGGAGGACTACGATCAAGTCGCGGTGGTCGCCAGCGTGGCGACGGATCGAGCTCATCAGGACATCGCCTACGAGCGCTTCACGCGCGCCGGACCGCTCGCCGTGCTGCCGCTGCACGATGGCACGCTGGGCGTGATCTGGGCCTGCCGGCCGCAGCACGCGCGCGAACTGCTGGCACTCGATGACGCCGGCTACCTGTCGCGGCTGCAGGCGCAGTTCGGCTGGCGCGCCGGGCGCTTCCTGCGCGCCGGCCGGCGCGGCTCGTATCCGCTGAAGCTCACACGCGCCTCCGCCACGGTAGCCACGCGCGCGGTGTTGATCGGTAACGCCGCCCAGGCGCTGCATCCGGTCGCGGGCCAGGGATTCAATCTCGGGTTGCGCGATGCCGCGATGCTCGCGGAAGTCATTGCCAACGCGCAGGGCGATGCCGGCTCAGCGCAGCTGCTGCAGCGATTTGGGCAGTGGCGCTCGCGCGATCGCAGCGGCCTCGTGCACTTCACCGACGCCCTGGTGAAGCTGTTCGCAGATTCGCACCCCGGCGTGGGTTTGCTGCGCAATCTCGGTCTGCTGATGTTCGATCTGCTTCCCCCGGCGAAGAGCGCCCTGGCACGTGTGAGCGCCGGCTTGGGCGGGCCTGCGCCGCGCCTGGCGCGCGGGCTTGGGCTGCGCCATGTTTGACGTGGCGGTCGTGGGCGGGGGGCCGGTCGGGGCGTGCGCGGCGGCCCTGCTCGCGCGCGGCGCGGCGGCCGGCAGCGGCGCGCTGCGTGTCGCACTCCTCGAGCCCGGCGCGCCGGCGCCGCTGGCCGCGGATGCGCCGCTGGAAGCGCGCGTCGTCGCCCTGTCACGTGCGAGTGAACGCATCCTCACGCGCGCGGGCGCGTGGTCGCAGATTCGCGGGCCACGCCTCTCGCCCTACGAGCGCATGCGGATCTGGCACGAGAGCGTGGCTCCCGCAAGTGATCAGGCGCTGGTGTTCGATGCCGCGGATGCCGGCGAGCCGAATCTGGGATTCATCGCCGAGCATCGCTTGCTGCAGACGGCGCTGCTTGCGGCATTCACGGACGCGGGCGGACACCTCCTGCCCGCCTCATTGAGCGCCCTTGAGATCACCGACGCCGGCGTGAACCTCACCACCGACCGTGGGATGCTGACGGCACGGCTGGTGGTGGGCGCGGACGGGGCGCAATCGGCGCTGCGCCAGGCGGCAGGCCTCACCGCCGACGTGAGCGACTACCGGCAGACGGCGATCGTCGCGAGCGTGGCGACCGCAAGACCGCACCGGGCGACCGCGTGGCAGCGCTTCATGCACGACGGCACGCTCGCCCTGCTGCCGCTCGCCGATGGCACGAGCTCGATCGTGTGGTCCGCCGACGATGACCTGGCGGCGCGGTTGCTGGCCACCACCGCGAGTGGGTTCGCGCAGCAACTTGATCGCGCCTCGGATCTTGCGCTGGGCGGTACCCGGCTGGTGAGCGAGCGGCTGTCATTCCCCTTGCGCCGCGTTGCCGCGCAACGCTATGTCGCGCAGCGCGTGGCCCTGGTGGGCGATGCGGCGCACGTGGTACATCCGCTGGCCGGACAGGGGGTGAATATCGGACTGATGGACGCCGCAGCGCTGGCGCAGCTGGTGCTGGCGGCGGCCGGCGAACGCGAGGACCCCGGAGCGCTCGGCGTGCTGCGCGCTTACGAGCGCTGGCGCAAGAGCGAGGTGGCCCTGATGAGCACGGCCATCGACGCGTTCGATCGTTTGCTCGCCCACGGTTCCGGTCCGGTCGCACGGCTGGCGCAGCGGGGACTGTCGTGGGTCAACCGCAGCCAGGAGCTGCGGCGCTTCTTCATCCGGCGGGCACTCGGGATGAGCGGGGAGTTGCCGCATGCGGCCCGCTGAGCCCGTGCGCCAGCCTTTCGCGGGCAAAAGCCGCGCCTTTTGCCCGCGGGCTTGACACAGCTGGTGGACTGGCCTGCTGCAAGCGCCGCAGGCGCTTGCAGCCAATCAACTAACCGGAATGAGATCCAGCTTCGCGGCGCACACGAAGTCGTTTTCCGACAGTCCGCGGATGGCGTGGGTGCTGAAAGTGACGCGGCAGTAGTTGTAGCCTACCTCGAGGTCCGGGTGGTGATCCTCGATGTTGGCGATGTGCGCCAGCGCGTTCACGAAGCTCATGGTGCGGTAGAAGTCCCGGAAGCTGAACTCGCGCCGGATGGCGTGTGCGTTTTCAGTCAGTACCCAGGCCGTGGAGATCTGCGCCAGCAGCTCACTAGCCTGGGCCTGTGTCAGCGGTGCGGTTCCGCCTTCGCAGGGCTTGCATTTGCGTGCGGCCAGTTCGTTCATGCCTCACCTAAGCGCGCATAGCGGCGCGCCACGTACTGTTCGACGATTTCCTGGAACTCTTCGGCGATGCGCTCACCCTTGAGCGTGACGGTCTTCGCCCCGTCCTCGTACACCGGCGCCACGGGGCGCTCGCCGGTGCCGGGCAGACTGATGCCGATGTTGGCATGCTTGCTCTCCCCCGGCCCGTTCACCACGCAGCCCATGACGGCGACCGTCATCTCCTCGACTCCGGCGTACTCGCGCCGCCAGTGGGGCATGCGCTGGCGGATGTGCGACTGGATACGCTGCGCCAACTCCTGGAAGAAGGTGCTGGTGGTGCGACCGCAGCCGGGACACGCCACGACCAGCGGTGCGAACGCGCGCAGCCCCATGGTCTGCAGAATCTCCTGCGCCACGATGACTTCCTGGCCGCGGTCCCCGCCAGGCTCGGGTGTCAGGGACACGCGGATGGTGTCGCCGATGCCTTCCTGCAGCAGCACCGCCATGCCGGCGGTGGAGGCCACGATGCCCTTGGAACCCATGCCGGCTTCGGTGAGACCCAGATGCAGCGGATAGTCACAGCGGCGCGCAAGGTCGCGGTAGATGGCGATCAGGTCCTGCACGCCGCTCACCTTGGCCGAGAGAATGATGCGGTCGTGCCCCAGGCCGAGCTCCTCGGCACGCCGCGCGCTGTTGAGCGCCGACAGCACCACGGCGTTGCGCGTGATTTCCTGCGCGGTCTGCGGTTCGGCGCGCGCGGAGTTTTCATCCATCAGCTGCGTCAGCAGATCGCTGTCCAGACTTCCCCAGTTCACACCGATACGCACCGGCTTGTCATAACGGCAGGCGGTTTCGATCATTTCGGCGAATTGCGGATCGCGCTTGCTGCCGCGGCCGACGTTGCCCGGGTTGATACGGTACTTGGCGAGCGCTGCCGCGCAGTCCGGATGCTCGCGCAGGAGCTTGTGGCCGTTGAAGTGGAAGTCGCCGATCAGCGGCACGCTGACACCCGCGCGCGCGAGCCGCTCGCGGATGGGCGCGACCGCCGCGGCTGCTTCGCTGGTGTTGACCGTAACGCGCACCAGCTCGGAGCCGGCGCGGGCGAGCGCCTGCACCTGCCGGGCGGTGTCTTCGACATCCGCGGTGTCGGTATTGGTCATCGACTGAACCACGATGGGCGCACCGCCCCCGACGCGGATGGCGCCAACTGACACCGGCACGGAAGAACGACGGGCGATACTCATGGGGATGCGATCGTGTATGGCGCGAATTGTACCGTTGCCACGCTTGGGCGGCACCGGCGCGGGCTGCTATCATGCGTAAGCCCGAATCGGTCTGTTCGGAGAGAGTCCGGCGTGAGCCGGAACGCCGAAGGCGCAAATTCCGCCCGGAAACGCTCAGGCACAAGAACGGCAGACGGCGGAACGCGCAGTTTCCGCGGGGTTTCTGGAGAGCGGTGGATTCGCGCTGCGAGTCCACCCACCGAAGGGGAGCGGCGCTGGAGCGCCTGATCTCTCAGGTCACAGGACAGAAGGGCGGCAGGCGCCTTGGCACGGGCGAATGCGTCTGCCGCTCTTTTTTGTTTGGCTGAATGTCGCCCGCGGCGCTTTCAGCAGCCAGACGACCGGCTGATCCGAGCCGCGGCCAAAAGGCGTTACGATCTGTGGGAAGACGGACCCCGTTATTCAAACTGCACCAGGAGCTGGGCGCCCGCATTGTCGACTTCGGCGGCTGGGACATGCCGGTGCAGTACAGCTCGCAGATCGGCGAGCACCACGCCGTGCGCCGTGCCGCCGGTGTGTTCGACGTGTCGCACATGTGTGTCGTGGACCTGCAGGGTGCGCGCGTGCGCGCGTTGCTGCAGCTGCTGCTGGCGAACGATGTGGCGAAGCTCAAGACACCCGGCAAGGCGCTCTACAGCTGCATGCTCAACGAGCGCGGCGGGGTCATCGACGACACAATCGTCTATTGCCTGTCCGATTCCTGGTTCCGCGCCGTGGTGAACGCCGGCACGCGCGACCACGACCTCGCCTGGATTCGCCGCCACGCGCAAGCGTTTGGCGTCGAGGTGCGCGAGCGCGCCGACCTCGCCATGCTCGCGATCCAGGGCCCGGAGGGGCGCGCCAAGGCGGTGCAGCTGCTGGGGGCGGCGGATGCAGGTGCGGCGCTTGCGCTGCCCGCCTTCGTAGGTCGCGAGCTCGGCGGCTGGTTCGTGGCGCGCACCGGCTACACCGGCGAAGACGGCTTCGAGATCATGATGCCCGCGGCGGATGCGGTGCCTGCGTGGCGCAAGCTGAATTCCCTTGGGGTCGCCTCCTGTGGCCTGGGGGCCCGCGACACGCTGCGCCTCGAGGCCGGCATGAACCTGTACGGCAACGACATGGACGAGAGCACGCAGCCGTTCGAGTCGGGGCTCGGCTGGACGGTGGCGATGCAGCCGCGCGAGCGTGTCTTCATCGGTCGCGAGGCGCTCGAGGCCATTGGCCGCGACGGCTCGCGAGCCAAGCTCGTGGGTCTCTTGCTCGAGGACCGCGGGGTGCTGCGCAGTCACCAGCGAGTGGTCATTCCCGGCGGCGGCGCAGGCGAGATCACCAGCGGCACGTTCTCCCCGACGCTCGAGCGTTCCATCGCGTTCGCGCGTGTTCCGGCTGGCAGCGGCGATGCCGTGCAGGTCGACATACGGGGCAAGCTCCTCAACGCGCGCGTCGTGAAGCCGCCGTTCGTGCGCTTTGGCAAATCACTGGTTAGCTGATCGAAGGGCCCAACCATGAGCAATGTCCCCGCGGATCTCAAGTACACCAAGTCACACGAATGGGTGCGCACGCTCGCCGACGGCACGGTGGAGGTCGGCATTACCGATCATGCCCAGCACGCGCTCGGTGATCTGGTGTTCGTCGAGGTGCCCGAGGCCGGGCGCGCGGTGAAGGCGGGCGAGGCCTGCGCAGTGGTCGAGTCGGTCAAGGCGGCATCGGACGTCTACGCGCCGCTCGCCGGCGAGGTGAGCGCGGGGAACCCGAGACTCAGCGGCGAGCCGGAGACGGTCAACACGGACGCCTACGGCGAGGGCTGGCTGATGCGGCTGCGTCCGGCGCCGGGGGCGCTGGCGGCCGCGGCACTCATGTCTGCCGCGGACTATCAGAAGGTCCTGGAAGCGGAGGGTGGCTGATGGCCTTCATTCCCCACACCGCAGCCGATGTCGCGGCGATGCTTGCCACGATCGGCGTCGCCGGCATCGAGAATCTCTTCGATGAGATCCCGCCGAGCCTGCGCGTCCAGTCGCTGGCGGGCGTGCCGCCAGAGCTCAACGAAATGGAAATCGGGCGCCTGATGACCGAGCGCGCCCGCGCTGACGGTGCGCCGCTCACCTTCATCGGCGCTGGCGCCTACGAGCACCACATTCCCGCGGCCGTGTGGGCCATCACCACTCGCGGGGAGTTCTACAGCGCCTACACGCCCTATCAGGCGGAGGCGAGCCAGGGCACGCTGCAGCTGATCTACGAATTCCAGAGCATGATTGCGCGCCTGACCGGCATGGAGGTCGCGAACGCATCGATGTACGACGGCGCTTCCGCCACCGCGGAGGCCGCACTCATGGCGGTGCGCGCCAACCGCAAGTCGAAGTCGGCGCGCATCCTGGTACCGAGCACGGTACATCCGCACTATCGCAGGGTCGCGGTCGCGAGCGCCACAAACCAGGGGCTGAGGTTCGAAGAGCTCCCCTTTTGCACCGCGGAGGGCGTCACGCCGGCGGCGTCACTGGCCAAGTACGACGGGCAGGACATCACCGCGCTCCTCATCCAGCAGCCGAACTTTTTTGGCCGTCTCGAGGATGTGGATGCGCTGACGGATTGGGCACATGCGCGCGCGATCCTGGTGATCGCGGTCGTCAACCCCACCTCGCTGGCGCTCTTCAAGCCCCCCGGGCAATGGGGTACGCGCGGCGCGGATATCGCGGTCGGCGAGGGTCAGCCGCTCGGCGTGCCGCTGTCCTCCGGTGGTCCTTACCTCGGCTTCATGACGACGCGCATGGAGCATGTGCGGCAGATCCCCGGACGCATCGTCGGGCGCACGCTCGATACCGCCGGGCACGAGGGCTTCACGCTCACCCTGCAGGCGCGCGAGCAGCACATCCGCCGCGCCAAGGCGACTTCCAACATCTGCACCAACCAGGGACTGCTGATGACGGCAGCGACCATCTACATGTCGCTGATGGGTCCGCAGGGACTGGTGCGCACCGCGGCCGCCGCGCACGCTCGCACCCGCGAGCTCGTGGCCGCACTGACGCGCGTGCCCGGCGTACGCCTCGCATTCGCAGGTCCGTACTTTCATGAGGCGGTGCTGCAGCTCGACCGTCCGGTGGCGCCAGTACTCAAGAGCCTGAGCAACCGCGGCATCCTCGGCGGGCTTGATCTGTCGGGATACTTCCCCGAGCTCGGCAATGCGCTGCTGGTGTGCGCGACCGAGACCAAGACTGCCGCCGATATCGATCGTTACCGCGCACACTTGAGCGACGTGATGCAGGCGGCGCGCGCCGCCTAGAGAGCGGCGGCGCGCCACAGCAGCGGAGGTTTTCGCATGCCGGTCCGTGAACAGCTGATCTTCGAGTACTCACATGCCGGGCGCGGTGCAAGCGACCAGTGGCCGCACGATCCGGGTCCGGCGGCGCTCGCGGACCTGCCCGCGAAGCTGCGCCGCGCGCGCCCACCCGAGCTCCCGGAAGTCGGCGAGCTCGAGGCGGTGCGCCATTTCACCCGCCTGTCGCAGCTGAACTTCTCCATCGACACGCACTTCTACCCGCTCGGCTCGTGCACGATGAAGTACAACCCCAAGGCCTGTAACCAGTACGCGATGCTGCCGGAGTTCCTGGGGCGGCATCCGCTCGGGCCCGAGTCCCACGGACAGGGGTTGCTGGCGTGCCTGTACGAGCTGCAGGAGATGTTGAAAGAAATCACCGGCATGCAGGGCGTGGCACTGAGCCCCATGGCCGGCGCCCACGGCGAATTCGCCGGGGTTGCGATGATCCGCGCGTATCACCGCGCGCGCGGGGATCTGAAGCGCAACGAGATCATCGTGCCCGAGGCGGCGCACGGCACCAACCCCGCGACCGCGACCATGTGCGGCTGCGTGGTGCGCGAGATTCCGGTCGACGCGCAGGGTGACATCAGGCTTCAGGCCTTGCAGGCCGCGCTCGGTCCCAACACCGCCGGCATCATGCTCACCAACCCCTCCACCCTCGGCGTGTTCGAACGGCATATCGTGGAGGTCGCGCGCATCGTGCACGAGGCGGGGGGGCTGCTGTATTACGACGGCGCTAACTTGAACGCCATCCTCGGCAAGGTACGTCCCGGCGACATGGGCTTCGATGTCATGCACATGAACCTGCACAAGACCTTCTCCACGCCCCACGGCGGCGGCGGCCCGGGAGCGGGTGCGGTCGGGGTGAGCGCGCGCCTCATGCCGTTCCTGCCGATTCCGCTGGTCGGCAGGGACGGCGAGCGCTATCGCTGGCTGACGGAAGCGGATGTGCCGCAATCGATCGGGCGCCTGTCGGCCTTCATGGGTAACGCCGGGGTACTGCTGCGCGCCTATATCTACATGCGCCTGCTCGGGCGCGACGGCATGCAGCGGGTGGGCGAGTACGCCACGCTCAATGCCAACTACCTGCTCACACGGTTGCGGTCCGCGGGCTTCGATGCCGCGTATCCGCAGCGCCGCGCGAGTCATGAGTTCATCGTGACGCTCAAGCGCCAGGCGCGCGAACTCAACGTCACCGCGATGGACTTCGCCAAGCGACTGCTCGACTACGGCTTCCATGCTCCGACCACCTACTTTCCGCTGCTGGTGCCCGAGTGCCTGCTCATCGAGCCGACCGAGACCGAGAGCAAGGACGTACTGGATGCGTTTGTGTCGGCCATGTCACAGATCCAGAAAGAGGCCGAGCAGGAACCCGCGCGCGTGACCAGCGCACCGCATACCATGCCGGTGCGCCGCCTCGATGATGTGCGGGCGGCGCGGCAACTGGATCTCACATGGAAGCCGACAGCGCAGTCGTAGACCGCTACAAGCCCCGTGGGCTCACCCGGGTGCTGCGCGCCGTGGGCGCGAGCCTGCGCGGGCTGGCCGGCGCCTTCCGTGAGGAGGCAGCGTTTCGCCAGGAACTCGCGTTCGCAGTGCTCGTCATACCCCTGGGCCTGTGGCTCGGACATAGCGGGATCGAGCGCGCGCTGCTCATCGGGCCCATGCTGCTTATCCTGATCGTGGAGCTCGTCAACAGCGCGATCGAGGCGACGGTGGACCGCATCGGGTTCGAACGGCACGCACTCGCCGGACTTGCCAAGGACATCGGCTCCGCCGCCGTGCTCATGTCGTTCGTGCTACTCACCGCCGTGTGGCTGCTGGTGCTGCTCGGCCGATAGGAAACATCCTGATGCGATTCATGTACCTGTTGTGGCTGTGCCTGTTGCTGTGCTGCGCATCTGTGGGCGCGGTCGGCGGTCCGCTCACCTCTACCGCCGCCGCGCCAGCGGTAGGGGCGCCCTCGACGCCGGCAGTGCCGCAACCGGCGCTTCCCGGGGATTCAACGCCCACCCAGCCGCCCGCGGAGGTTCTGCCGGCAAATCCGCCCGGCGCTGCCCTGCCGCAGCCCGTCGTCGTGGAGCCCAATCCGGATTGGGCTGAGACGCTCGAGCGCATCGCCGGCAGTGTGGTATCGATCGACGTCGATGCGACGCGCGCGTTCGATACCGAGTGGAACTCGACTGCGCAGGCGACCGGCTTCGTGGTGGACGCCGAGCGCGGCCTGATCCTCACCAACCGTCACGTCGTGACCCCGGGTCCGGTGACCGCGGAGGCTACCTTCCTCAATCGCGAGGAGGTGCAGCTGTATCCGGTGTACCGCGATCCGGTGCATGACTTCGGCATTTACCGCTACGATCCGCAGAAACTGCGCTTCAGCAAACCCAAGGCCCTGCCTCTGTATCCGGAGGGCGCGCAGATCGGGCGCGAGATCCGCGTCGTCGGCAACAACGCCGGCGAGCAACTGTCGATTCTCGCCGGAACGCTCGCGCGGCTCGACCGCGACGCGCCCGCGTACGGGGTGACCAAGTACAACGACTTCAACACCTTCTACCTGCAGGCCGCGTCCGGGACCTCCGGTGGCTCGTCCGGTTCGCCGGTCATCGACATCCGTGGGCGAGTGGTGGCGTTGAATGCCGGCGGCGCGAGCGGCGCGGCGTCGAGCTTCTACCTGCCGCTCGGGCGCGTGCGCCGTGCGCTGGAGCTCATTCAGCAGGGCAAGCCGGTCGCGCGCGGCACGCTGTACACGGTCTTCAACTACATGCCCTACGACGAGCTCGAGCGCCTGGGGCTGGGTGCCGGCACCGAGGCCGCGGTGCGCAAGGCTTTTCCGCGTTACACCGGCATGCTGGTGGTGACCGAAGTGCTGCCCGGCTCGCCGAGCGAGAACGTGCTGCAACCCGGGGACATCATGGTGCGGCTGAACGGGCGCTACGTCACGCAATTCGAGCCGTTCGAGGACCTGCTGGACGCATCGGTCGGCAAGCAGGTGGAGGTGGAGCTCGAGCGTGGTGGCAAGGCCGTGTCCGCCAAGCTCCCGGTGGGCGATCTGCACGCCATCACCCCGAGCGCCTATGCGGAGTTTGGCGATGCGGTCGTGAATGCCATGTCCTATCAGCAGGCGCGGCACTTCAACGTACCCACGCGCGGGGTGTACGTGGCCAACCCCGGTTACATGTTCGGCGCGGCCGGCATTCCCCGCGGCGCGGTCATCATGACGCTCAACGGCAGGCGGACCGACAGCCTGCAGGAATTCGAAGCGGGGATCGCGGAGCTCGCGGACGGCGAGCACGTCCCGGTGCGTTACATCACCATCGATGATCCCAACAACACCGAGCTGCGCGCGATCCGCATGGATCGGCTGTGGTTCCCCGCGCGCCATTGCGATCGCGACGACGCCGCCGGCCTGTGGGACTGCAGGCAGCTCGCGCCTGGCCCCGCACCCAAGCCCGTGCCCGTGAGCTCTACCGCATTCCCGCACTTCAAGGATCCGCGGCTGAACGCGCTTGCGCCTTCGCTCGCCCTGGTGACCTTCGACATGCCGTACTCGGTGTCGGGGATCACCGAGCGCAACTATCACGGCACCGGACTCATCGTCGATGCGCAGCGGGGCCTGGTGGTCGTGGATCGCAACACCGTGCCGGTTGCGATCGGTGATGTGACCGTGACCTTCGCCGGCACCGTGCAGGTTCCGGGGCGCGTGGTGTATATCCATCCGCAACACAACTTTGCGGTGGTGGCCTACGATCCGGCCCTGATCGGCGCAACGCCGGTGAAGTCCGCAAAACTGACGCCGCGCGAATTGCTTGCCGGCGAATCGGTGTGGGTGGTGGGCCTGGGCCCCGACAGCCAGATGCACTCGCGTAAGACCGAGATCGCCGGCATCGATCCCTTGGAGCTGCCGCTGTCGCGCACCATGCGCTTCCGCGACAGCAATATCGAGACCGTGCAGCTCGTCAACCCGCCGCTGGAATTCGACGGGGTGCTGGCCGACAAGGCCGGTAACGTATTGGGCACCTGGTCGAGCTTCGCTTACGAGAACGGCCGCGAGCTGGCGCAGGATACCCGCGGCGTGCCGATCGAGCTGGTGGCCGACATGCTCGATCGCGTGCGCACCGACCGCCCGCTGCACTCGCTCGAGGCGGAGATGGGGGCGTTGCCACTTGCGAGCGCGCGTGAGATCGGCCTTCCGGAAGGCTGGGCGCAGCGTCTCGCGCAGCACACCCCGACGCGACGCCAGGCGCTGACGGTGGTGCGCATGGTGGGTGGTTCGGCGGCGGCGCAGCGCCTGCAACAGGGTGATCTGCTGCTCGCGATCGACGGCGAAGTGGTGACGCGCCTGCGCGAGGTAGAGAAAGCCGTGAGCGACAAGGATCACGTGCAAGTCACGGTGTGGCGCGGGCAGAGCGAACAGACGCTCGACGTCGCCACCGCGCAGCCGCCGGGCACCGATGTCAATCGCCTGGTGGAGTGGGCCGGCGCGACACTGCAGGCGCCCCATCGCGCCATGAGTGTGCAGCGGGGCATTGCCCCGGTGGGTGTGTACGTCGGTTACTTTGCGTATGGATCGCCGGCGACGCGCTACGGTCTGTATCCAGGGCGGCGGATCGTGGAAGTGGACGGAGTGGCCACTCCCGACCTGGACACGTTTCTCAAGGCCGTCACCGGGCGGCCCGATCGCTCCTCGGTGCGCCTGAAGACCATCACCTGGAACAACGCGCCTGAAGTGATCACGCTCAAGCTCGACAAGCACTACTGGCCGGCGTACGAACTCACGCACACGGAGGGTGGCTGGGTGCGGCGCGCCCTCGAGTGAGGGTCGCGTCAGGCACTTCGGCGGTGGTAGGGATAGCCGTTGCCGGGGCTCGCTGTCGGTGCGGCACGACGGCTGCCTGTTGCCCTTTATGACAGTTTTTTGCTGCTTTACCGGATTGTGGTGACGCACGTGATGCTTTCCCACAACACGCGGTTGCGGCGCCTATGGCTTGCTAGAATTCGTCTCATCTATGGTTCGCGTCGTCAGAGCGACTCAGGTCGAGCTCGAGACTGCCGTGCAGGCGTTGCGCGACGGCGGGCTTGTGGCATTTCCGACCGAGACGGTCTATGGCCTTGGCGCGAACGCACAGGACCCCGCCGCGGTGCGCCGGATCTTCGAAGCCAAGGGACGTCCGCCGCATCATCCGGTGATCGTTCACCTCGACAGCCCGCGCTTCCTGCACCGCTGGGTGCGTGAAGTTCCTGAGGCCGCGACGCGTCTCGCCGAGAGCTTCTGGCCAGGACCGCTGACCATGGTGATGCCGCGGGCCGCCAACGTGCACGACGTCATCACCGGCGGTCAGGACACGATTGCGATCCGCGTGCCATCGCATCCGATGGCGCAGCAGCTGCTCACCGCGTTCGGCGGCGGCATCGCCGCACCCTCCGCCAACCGCTACGGGCGGCTGTCCCCCACCCGTGCCGAGCATGTGCGCGAGGAGTTGGGCGAGGCGGTGCGCGTGATCCTCGATGGCGGGGAATGCCAGATCGGACTTGAGTCGACGATCGTGTCGTTTGAAGGGGACAGTGTGCGGCTGCTGCGGCCGGGCAGTGTCACGGCGGCGCAGCTGCGCCAGGTCGTGGGCGAGCTGTTGAGCGGTGCGGACCGCGCATCCCCGCGAGTGCCCGGCAGCACGTCGACGCACTACGCGCCCGCCACCCCCATGACCATCGTGCCGAGCGGGGAGGTCGACGCGCAGGCGGATGCGGCCTCCGCCGGCGCGCACCGCGTGGCGGTCCTGGCGCAACGCCTGCCGTTGCGCGCCCACAAGTACGTCACCTGGATCAATGCCGGACGCAAGCCCGAAAACTACGGCCGCGATCTCTACGCGAATCTGCGTACCCTGGACAAGGCCGGTTGCCAGCGCATTCTGGTGCAGGGCGTACCGGACGGGGAACGCTGGGAAGCTATCCGCGATCGCTTGTCGCGCGCCGCGAGCAGCGTGGCGGAGAGCGACGACGGCATCGGCAACATGGCGGTGCTGCCTTAAACTTGCCCGGTGCGCCGCCCGCGATTCATCGACCCGTTCCAGCCCTCGCAAGTCCGCCGCCTCGTCCGGGAGTTCGGCTCGCCGCTCGTGATCCTCGACTGCGAGCGCGTGCGCGTGCAGTTCCGCAAGCTGCGCAAGGCGCTGCCGCGAGTGGATCTGCACTACGCGCTCAAGCCCATGCCGCACCCGGCCGTGGTACAGACGGTGATCGAGGAGGGTGGCTTCCTCGATCTCGCCACCAGCGGGGAGGTGCAGCTGGCGCAACGCCTGGGCGTGGCGCCCGGGCGCTGCATTCACACCCACCCCATCAAGCGCGAGCAGGACATCGCCAACGCCCTGCAGTTCGGCGTGCGCCTGTTTGTCGCCGACAATCCGGATGAAGTGCGTAAGTTCGCGCGCCTGGCGGGCGTGGCGCAACTGCTGTTGCGGGTGTCGTTCCGCGCACCCGGCGCGGTGTGCGATCTGTCGCGCAAGTTCGGCTGCGATCCGGAGGACCTGTTGCCGCTCGCGCGCCTCGCGGCCGATCTCGGTATCGGGGTGCGGGGAGTTTCGTTCCACGTCGGCTCGCAGACCGCCGACGCCACCAAGCATGTCGAGGCGCTGACGGCGTGCGCCAGGCTGATAGCTGCGGCGCGCCGCGAGCGGCTCGGCGCTTTCGATACGCTCGACATCGGCGGCGGTTTCCCCATCGACTATGGGCAGCCGGTGCAGGACATCAGCCGCTTCTGCGCGCCGCTGCGGGCGGCGCTGGCAAAGCTCCCCGGACGCGTGCGCGTGATTGCCGAGCCGGGGCGCTACATCGTGGGCCCGTCCGCCATCGGTGTGGCTTCGGTGATGGGGCGCGCGCGGCGCGAGGGGCACTGGTGGTACTACCTCGACGACGGGCTGTACGGCTCCTACAGCGGGCAGCTGTTCGATCACGCACGTTACCCGGTGGAGCCGCTGCGCGATGGCGCCGAGCGGCTGCCGTCGGTGCTCGCGGGACCGACCTGCGACAGCATCGACGTAATCGCGGAGAACCTCATGCTGCCGCAGCTCAAGGCCGGAGACCTGGTCATCGGCCGCGCCATGGGCGCCTATACCTGGGCGAGCGCCTCGGAGTTCAATTTCTTTCCTAAGGCCACCGTGGTGGCGGTCAACCTGCGCCCCGGCGACACCGGCAGCGTCACGCCGCGGCCGCTGTAGCGCAAAGGGTCGCGCTTGATCCGCAATATCGTGTTCGACATCGGCTGGGTGTTCGTGCGGCTCAATCACCGTCCGATCCTAGACTTTCTGCGCGCG
>DASWUP010000032.1:0-4292 GCA_036401635.1 Steroidobacteraceae bacterium | reverse complement strand
TCGCCGCCCATGACGCTGCTGCTGGTCATGCTGCACACGGGCACCATGTTCGCCGTCATCGTGTATTTCTGGCCGCAATGGCGCAGCGCCTATTTTCAGAGCGCACCGGCCTTCAGGCACTTTGCCACGCTGGTCGTCATCGCGACGGCATGCACAGCCGTGATTGGCGAAGTCATCATAAAAATCATTGAGAAGACCGCTTTGCGCGGCGTGCCGCATGCCGAGATCGAAGATCTGTTCAGTCATCTCGAATTCATAGCCCCTGCTCTGGCCGCGGCCGGCCTGCTGATCGTGATCGCGGGAATCTTCGCGAGGCGGCGGGCAACACGAGCCGACGCTGAAACGAATGATGTGAACATGAAGCAGGCCGCGCTGATCGGAGCCGTCCAGGGACTGTGCCTGCCGTTCCGCGGCTTCTCACGTTCGGGAGCGACCATCTCCACTGGGTTGTTGCTGGGTGTCGCCAAGGGGCGGGCGGAAGCCTTCAGTTTCGCTCTGGCTGTGGTATTGACTCCACCCGTCGTGGCTCGCGAAGCACTGCGGCTCATGTACGCAGCCCGTATCAACGGCACGGCGGACCTGACTTCAGCAACTGCCGCGAGTCTGCTTGGGGCAGTGGTCGCCTTTCTTGCCGGTCTGGTTGCCTTGAGATGGCTGAGCCGTTGGCTCGAGGGCGGCCGATGGTATCTGTTCGGTATCTATTGCCTGGTTGCGGCGCTCGCGGTGACGGTTTTGTATCGCGCCGGATATTGAGGCTTCAGGGCTGCGCCACGCGCGCGGCGCTCTTCACTGCCGTGATCGCGGCGAGCCGGCGCCGGCGCAACTCCTCGCCGATGGCCCGGCCCTCGAGACCCCGGCGCTCCTCGTCTGTCAGCGCTACGGCCGCGGCAGCGGCGAGCACGGTCTTCAGGTACGCCGCCTGCGGGTACGGCTCGTGCTCCTTGCCCGTGCGGCCGCAGGCATCCGCCTCGCACGCCAGCAGCAGCTCGGCAAAGCGCTCCGGGCGGCGAAAGGCGTCGCAGTTTTCCAGCAGTGTCAGCAGCGTTGCGGGCTTCAGCTCAGCGGCGCGGTGCACCAGCGTGTGGTGACGGGCGGTGAGGATCGCCAACTCGCGGTGCGCGTTCGGGACCTTGAGGCGCGCACTCAAGGTCTCGATCAGTGGCACGCCGGCCTCTTCGTGACCGTGGTGACTCGGCCAGCGTTCGCGCGGGGTGCGGGCCTTGCCGAGATCATGAGTGAGCGCCGCGAAACGCACCGCGCCGGAGGCACCGAGCTTCGCCGCATAACGCACCGCCAGCATAACGTGCACGCCGGTGTCGATTTCGGGGTGCCAGCGCGGGGGTTGTGGTACGCCGTAGAGCGCCTCGATCTCCGGGAAGATCACCGCCAGCGCCCCGCAGGCGCGCAGCGTTTCAAAGAACACCTCCGGACGCGGCTCGCCGAGCGCGCGCTCGGTTTCCTGCCATACGCGCTCGGGAACCAGTGCGCTGACTTCCCCCGCCCGGGTCATGCGTTGCATCAGCTGCACGGTCTCAGCGGCCACACGGAAGCCCAGGTCGGCATAGCGGGCGGCGAAGCGCGCGACGCGCAGGATGCGCACCGGATCCTCGACGAAGGCTTCCGACACGTGGCGCAGCACACGCGCCGCGAGGTCCGCCTGTCCACCGTAGGGATCGACGATCTGGCCGTCCTCGCTCTCGGCCATCGCGTTGATGGTGAGATCGCGGCGCTTCAGATCCTCCTGCAGCGACACGTCAGGGGAGAACTGCGTGGTGAAACCGCGATAGCCGGGCGCGACCTTGCGCTCGAGCCGCGCCAGCGCGTACTCCTCGTGGGTTTGCGGGTGCAGAAACACCGGGAACTCGCGGCCCACCGGCAGGTAGCCGGCGCGCTCCAGCTCCTGCGGCTGTGCGCCGACTACCACCCAGTCGCGCTCACGGACCGGAAGTCCCAGCAGCCGGTCCCGGACCGCGCCGCCGACCAAGTAGACTCGCATGGTGCGCATGTTAACCGAGACTCCCGCGGGCAGCGCAGCGCTTACCGCCGCTGTTGCCGCGCATGTTGTGCGCGAAGTGCGCGCGCCGCTGCTGGCCGCGGCGTGCACGCTGCTGTGCGGCTGCGGCACCTTGTATCTCATGCAGGCCGCAAGCGGTCAGTGGCACGTGCTGGGTCAGCGGGTGCCCATCGATACGCTGCTGGCCGATCCGCGCACGCCGCCGCCGCTGCGCGCGCAGCTCGCCGAAGTGCGCGCCGCACGTGAGTTCGCGTCGCGCGAGCTGGGGCTGCCCGACAACAACAGCTACCGCAGTTACGCCGACATCGGCCGCCCGTACGTGGTGTGGAACGTGGTCGCGGCGCCGGAGTTCTCGGTCAGCCCGAAGCGCTGGTGTTTCCCGATCGCCGGCTGCGTCGCCTACCGCGGTTATTTCCGCGAGCAGCGGGCCCGCGAGTTCGCGGCAACTCTGGCGGTGCGCGGTTTCGACGTGGCCATCGACGGCGTGCCCGCCTATTCGACCCTCGGCAAGTTCGCCGACCCGGTGCTCTCGAGCATGCTGCGCTACGGCGACGATGAGCTCGCCGCGAGCATCTTCCATGAGCTCGCTCACCAGCTGCTGTACGTGCGCGACGACTCCGAATTCAACGAGGCCTTCGCCACCACGGTCGAAGAGGCCGGACTCGAACGCTGGCTGACGCACCAGGGCGCAGCGCAACGCCTGCGGCAATTCCGCGAGCGCCAGGCACACGCCGGGGCGTTCGTGAGCCTGCTGGCGAGAAGCCGCGCGCGGCTCGCGCAGCTGTACGCCGCGGGCGGGGCGCGCGAGGAGATGCGGGCCAGAAAGGCGCAAGTCCTGACGGCGCTCGCCGCCGACATCCGCGCGCTCGAGCTGCGTGAGGGCGTGAGCTACCCGCTGTACGAGGAGTGGATCGCGGCCGGCCTGAACAACGCGCGCCTGGCTTCGGTGTCCACCTACTTCGACTGCGTCCCGGGCTTTGCGCGCCTGCTGGCGGCGGCAGGCGATGACCTCGGGCGCTTTTATGCCGCCGCCCGCGAGCTGGCGCGCCAGCCGCGTGCGCTGCGGCACGCGCGCTTGTGCACGGCGCCGGCAGGTCAGACTGGCTGAGCAGCGGCCCCGGCGGGGCGGTGCGGCTCGAGGTAAGTGGGCAACACCGCGAGCATGGCTTTGGGTGTGATGCCGAGCCTGCGGCAGCCATCCTCGCGGCATACGGCATCAACGGTGAGCGAGCGGAAGTTGTCGAGTGAAAACGGCTTGCCGGGCAGCAGACCCATCACCAGGCCCTGCAGGCGCGCGATGGCATCCGGCAGCGGCACGATCCGGCATGGCAGGCGCGCCACGCGTGCGGTGAGGCGCACGATCTCTGCCAGCGTCATGACCTGGGGGCCGCAGAGCTCGTAAGTCTGACCGGCGCTGGTGCGCGCGCCGAGCGCGCGCACCACGGCGTCGGCGACGTCGAACACGCAAATGGGCGCGAAGCGCGCCCGCGCGCGCGCCAGCGGCAGACGCCCCGCCGTAAGCCGCAGCAGGCCGGCGAAGCGGTTGGTGAGGGAGTCTCCGGGCCCGAAGATCACCGAAGGACGGAAGATCGTCACTTCGGAATCGCCGCGCAGGCGCGCTTCGGCGGCGGCCTTGGAGCGCAGATAGCGGCTCGGTGCCTGCGGATCGGCCCCGAGCGCGCTCATGTGCAGCACGCGGCGCACTCCCGCCGGGCGCGCGGACGCCATCACCTTCGCGGCGAGCTCGGTGTGCACGGCGTCGAAGCTCGCGCGCCCGCGTGGGTTCAGGATCCCGATGAGGTTGATGACGGCGTCGCAGCCGGCGAACAGCTGACTGAGTACCCGCGGCTCATGCACGTTCGCGACCCGCAGCTCCACAGTGTCGAGCACGCGCAGACGTTCGGCGCGCGTGAGATTGCGAATGGGCACGCGCACCCAATGCCCCTCGAACGCGAGCCGGGTGACCAGCTCGCTGCCGACAAAACCGCTGCCGCCGAGCACACAGACGTTCACATCGCTCCCTTGCCCGCAGCGGCCCGCTGGAGCGCGCCGCTGCTTCAGCGCAGCGGGACCAGGAGAATCGTGTTGCCGCGCCGCACTTCCAGCACCAGCACCGAGGCGCCCTTGGCGCGCTCGCGCAGCTCGCGCAGATTCCCAACCCGGCCGCGATTGGCACCGACGACGACATCGTTGGCCCGCAGTCCCGCCTGCGCGGCGGCGCTGCCGGGCTCGACGCTGCGCACCAGCGCGCCGCCGGCGTCGGATGCGTCGGCGAGCG